>NZ_JAPDCL010000012.1:0-15696 GCF_027706025.1 Aeromonas sp. Y311-2
AAATTGTTTTTGATGTTCGATGCTGTGAGTGCCCACACAGATTGCTTGATTCAAATTGTTAAAGAGCGACGCAACAGCGTGTTGCTGCGGGAGTGGAATTCTACTCAACCGCCTTCTCGAGTCAAGCCTTATTTTCAAGGGCTTTCGAGGTTACCGACGAGGTTGTTTGCGTTGCCGCTTGCCCTGTCGATGGAGGCGCATTATAGGGATCTGGATCACGCTTGCAAGGGTCTTTTCGAATTAAATTCGCATTTTTGGTTCAACCGTTCACTAATCACCCAAAAAGCGCATTTATCCTGCAATAACACACCCGTTTGGCGAGCTCGCTATCCTCTAGATGGCGTGGCGATGGTAGCAGATCAAGGTTGTGGCGATTTGGTCTCTCTGCATCTATATGCATGGTGATCGAGGTCACGCCTTCGGGTAACATAGCGCCCCTTTGCGATTCACACACTCTTGGGCTTTGGAGAGTTTAATGCCTTTTGCACTTGGCCAGCGTTGGATTAGTGATACAGAGACGGATCTGGGGTTGGGGACTGTCGTTGCTGTTGAAGGACGCATGGTTACCCTGTTGTTTCCGGCTACCGGTGAAAACCGCATGTATGCCAAAGAAGAGGCGCCGGTCACCCGGGTCAGCTTCAATGTGGGCGATCAGATCACCAGTCACGAAGACTGGACCATGACGGTCGAAGAAGTGCAGGAGAAAGACGGCCTGCTTATATATGTAGGTGTGCGCACCGACAATGATGAGCCCGTTGCCCTCAAGGAAGTGTTTCTCAACAACTTTATCAAATTCAACAAGCCGCAGGATCGTCTGTTCGCCGGTCAGATCGATCGGATGTCCCGCTTCACCCTGCGCTACGAGGCGCTGGTGAACCAGCACCAACGTCGTCGCAACCCGACTCGTGGTCTGGCCGGTGGTCGGGTCAGCCTGATCCCGCACCAGCTCTATATCGCCCACGAGGTGGGTCACCGCTACGCTCCACGCGTACTGCTGGCCGATGAGGTGGGTCTGGGCAAGACCATCGAAGCGGGCATGATCATTCATCAGCAACTGCTCTCCGGCCGCGCCCATCGGGTGCTGATCCTGCTGCCCGAAACCTTGCAGCACCAGTGGCTGGTCGAGATGTTGCGCCGCTTCAACCTGCACTTCTCCCTGTTTGACGAGGAGCGCTGCATCGAAGCGTTTGCCGATGCGGAGAACCCCTTCGAGACCGAACAGCTGGTGATCTGCAGCCTCGACTTCCTGCGCAAGAAGCGCCGTCGCTTCGAGCAAGTGCTGGAAGCCGAGTGGGATCTGCTGGTTGTCGACGAAGCGCACCATCTGGAGTGGAGCGAAGAGGCGCCAAGCCGTGCCTATGAGATGGTGGAAGCGCTGGCCGAACAGGTGCCGGGCGTACTGCTGCTGACCGCTACCCCGGATCAGCTGGGCCACCAGAGCCACTTTGCCCGTCTGCGCCTGCTCGACCCGGAGCGTTTCTACGACTATGAGGCTTTCCTCGCCGAGGAGCAGGCCTATGGTCAGGTCGCGAGCGCCGCGCAAGAGCTGCTGGATGGCGAGACCCTGAGCGATGAAGCCAGACAGATCCTCGCCAGCCAGCTGGAAGGGCTGGACTTGAGCGATGCCGCCGCCCGCCAGCAGGCGGTCGCCAAGCTGCTGGACCAGCATGGCACCGGCCGGGTACTGTTCCGCAACAGCCGCGCCAATATTCAGGGCTTCCCCGAGCGTCACCTCAATGTCTACCCCATGCCGCTGCCGGAGCAGTACAAGACTGCCATCAAGGTGATGGGCATGATGGGTGGCAACGGTGGCGATCTGCAGACCCGTGCCTTGCGCTACCTCTATCCCGAGAAGATCTTCCAGCAGTTCGAAGGCGACAACGCCACCTGGACCCAGTTCGACCCGCGCGTAGAATGGTTGCTGGAACTGCTGCTCTCAGCCCGCCAGCAGAAGGTGCTGGTGATCTGCTCCGAAGCAGCGACCGCTATCGCGCTGGAAGAGGCGCTACGCACCCGTGAAGGGATCCGTGGAGCCGTGTTCCACGAAGGGATGTCGATCCTCGAGCGGGACAAGGCCTCCGCCTATTTTGCCCAGCAAGAGGGTGGCGCCCAGGTGCTGCTCTGCTCCGAGATCGGCTCAGAGGGCCGCAACTTCCAGTTTGCCAGTCATCTGGTGCTGTTCGATCTGCCCCTCAACCCGGATCTGCTGGAACAGCGTATCGGCCGACTGGATCGTATCGGTCAGCAGAATACCGTCGAGATCCACGTTCCCTATCTGGAAGGGACTGCCCAGCGCGCCCTGCAGCTCTGGTATCACGATGGTCTGGACGCGTTCGAGCAGACCTGCCCGACTGCCCGCCCGGTATTCGAAGCGGTACGTGAAGAGCTGTTCGAGCTGCTGGCAGCCAACACCGGCGATCAGGCAGCCCTCGACGCCCTGCTGATCAAGACCCGCGAACTGCACGAGCCGCTCAAGGCTCGACTGGAGCAGGGTCGCGATCGCCTGCTGGAGATCCACTCCAGCGGTGGCGCCGCCGCCCAGCAGCTGGTCGACAAGCTGGCCGCCGAAGATGACGACACCGGCATGATCTCCTTCGCCCTCAAGATGTTCGACGAGATCGGCGTCAATCAGGATGACCGTGGCGAGAACGCGCTGGTGCTGACCCCCGGGGATCACATGCTGGTCTCCAGCTTCCCGGGCTTGCCGCAAGACGGCATGACCATCACCTTCGATCGCAACACTGCCCTGTCGCGTGATGACATGGCGCTGCTCTCCTGGGATCACCCCATGATGCGCGGCGGTATCGACCTGATCCTGGGCTCCGAGATCGGTGCCACCTCGGTCGCACTGCTCAAGAACAAGGCGCTGCCCATCGGCTCCATCCTGCTTGAGCTGATCTTCGTTGCCGAGTCTGCGGCCCATCCCCAGCTCTACCGCTTCATGCCGCCGACGCCGATCCGTCTGCTGATGGACAAGAACGGCCAGAATCTGGGTGAGAAAGTGGCGTTTGATGCCTTCAACCGTCAGCTGACGCCGGTCAATCGCCACCTCGGCAGCAAACTGGTCACCGCGTCCCAACCAGTGATCCACAGTCTGATTGGCAAGGGCCAGGCCATTGCCGAAGAGCTGAAAGCCGGGATTGTCGACAAGGCCCGCGCCCAGATGGCGCAGACCCTGCAGCAGGATCTGGATCGTCTGGAAGCGCTCAAGGCAGTCAACCCGAACGTGCGCGACAGCGAGCTGGATTATCTGCGCAATCTGCAGGCAGAATTGCACCACCTGATCGATCAGACCCAACTCAAGCTGGATGCCATCCGCTTTATCGTGGTCACCCATAACTGACAAGGTACCGACCGACAGCGGCCAGACCCAGCTCAAACTGGATACCCAAGGCCGCTTTGTCGTGGTTACCCATAACTGATGGGGGCTTGCCCCCACCTTCTGATGCGAGACATTTATGTTTGAATACTCACCGCCTCTGGAACCCTGGCTCGATATCCTGTTCAAGGACAAGGACATCATGGTGGTCAACAAGCCCACTGGCCTGCTAAGCGTCCCCGGGCGCGGCCCCGAGAATGAAGACAGCGTCCTGCATCGGGTGAAACAGCAGCACCCTAAGGCGGCGGCAGCTCATCGCCTCGACATGTCCACCACAGGCGTCATTGTCATTCCCCTCAATCCCAACTCTCATCGGGAGCTGAGTCGGCAATTTCGCGAGCGGGAGACAGAGAAGCACTACCTCGCCTGGGTGTGGGGCGAGCCGGAGGCAGAGTCGGGTCAGGTAGATCTGCCGCTCTGCGTCGACTGGCCCAACCGCCCGAAGCAGAAGGTGGATCACGAGGAGGGGCGTCACGCCCTGACCCTGTGGCAGAAACTGAAAGTGGAGAACGGCAACAGCCTGATCAAGCTGACTCCCATCACAGGTCGCTCGCACCAGTTGCGCGTCCATATGCTGGAGCTGGGGCACCCGATCCTGGGTGACAACCTCTACGCCCATCCGGATGCGCTGGCGGCTGCACCCCATCTCTACCTGCATGCGGCCATGCTGACCATCAGCCACCCCCGCAGCGGGGAACGGATGACCTTCGAGGCGCCGGCTCCTTTCCCGGTCTGATCCCGCAAATCGCAGAGATAAAAAAGCCCCCATCGCGAGATGGGGGCTTTTTCATTAGGGTCAGACGCGAATATCGATCTTGCTTCCCAGGGAAGCGCTGGCCGATGTCGGTGCAACCGGCGCTGATTGCGCTGCGTTTTGCAGCAGCTTCAGCGCAGCTTCGCCCTCTTGGGTCTGCTGTTTCTTGGCCAGACTGGCCGTCATCAGAGCAGAACCAAACGACGCATTTGCAGAACTTGATATATCCATAGGGTTCCTCCTGCACTCAACAGTATCGACCAAGCGGCCCCGAACATAAGCACTGAATGCAAAACAATCTGAAAGTCGCTTTTCTATCAATCAGATAGCAATAGCATTCATGGTCCCTGTTCACCGCTGGATGACGCCTTCAAGCTCCTGTGCCGTCATCGGCCGAAGCACCTTGCAGGGGTTGCCAGCCGCCACCACGTTGGCGGGCACATCTTTGGTCACCACCGAGCCTGCGCCTATAACGCTGTTGTCACCGATAGTAACGCCGGGGCAGATGACGACGCTGCCGCCAATCCAGACGTTGTGACCGATCCGCACCGGCTTGCCGAACTCTACACCCCTGATGCGCGGCGCCACCGCCACCGGATGAGCGGCGGTGTAGATCTGCACCCCGGGCGCCAGCAGCACGTTGTCGCCGATGCGTACCTCGCAGACGTCGAGGATGGTGCAGCCTACGTTGGCGTAGAAGTTCTCGCCGACGAAGATATTGGCGCCATAGTCGCAGAAGAATGGTGGATTGATGGCACACTCCTGGCCGCGGCCACCGAGCAGCTCATGAAGCAAAGCATCCCGCGCCGGTTTCTCCTGCCAGCTGGTATTGAAGGTGTGATAGAACCTGCGACAGCGCTCACGTGCCGCTTTGAGCTCGGGGTCAGCCGCGTCATAGGGCTTCCCCGCCACCATCTTCTGCCACTCGGCACCACGCGCATGCAGCTGTTCAGCTGCAACCATTTCCTCGCTCATCCACTACTCCATCAGCCAGATCAGGGATTCATAAGGGCGCAGCATACCCGCTTGCGGTTGGGCCGGGCTATCCGGGTAGTTGCCGAGCAGCAGCCGACCTTGCCCACTTTGCAGCTCGGCAGGCAAGGCAAACTCCACCGGCTCGCCGTAGAAGTTGCTCACCACCAGCAGGGTCTGACCGTTGGCACGGCGGGCATAGGCCCAGATCTGCGGGTGCCCCGTCAGCAGCTCCTGATAATCCCCCTGAGTGAAGATGGGGTGCGCCTTGCGAATGGCGATGAGATCCCGATAGTGCCAGAACACCGAGTGCTGGTCGGCCAGCGCCGCCTCGGCGTTGATCTCGGGATAGTTGGCGGCAGGCTTGAGCCAGGGCGTCCCGCTGGTGAAACCTGCATTGGCCGCTGCGCTCCACTGCATCGGCGTGCGCGAGTTGTCGCGGGACTTGGCGCCGAGAATGGCGAGGATCTCGGCCTCGCTCATCCCTTCCGCCTGCTTGATGGCGAAGATGTTGCGGCTCTCCACATCCTGATAGTCATCGATGTGCTGATAGCCGGGGTTGGTCATGCCGATCTCCTCCCCCTGATAGATGTAGGGGGTGCCTTGCAGGCCGTGCAGCGTACTGGCCAGCATCTTGGCGGCCACCACCCTATGCTCACCCTCGTCACCGAAACGGGAAACGATGCGCGGTTGGTCGTGATTGCACCAGAATAGCGCCGACCACCCCTTGCCATGCATGCCGCTCTGCCAGTGGTTGAAGATGCGCTTGAGTTCGAGGAAATCGAACGGCGCCTTGGTCCACTTGTCGCCGTTGGGGTAATCCACCTTGAGGTGGTGGAAGTTGAACACCATGGAGAGCTCTGAGCCGTCCAGCGCGCCGTAACGCTGGCAGTGTTCCAGACTGGTGGAGGACATCTCCCCCACCGTCATGGCGCCGACAGGAGCAAACACGTCGCGGCTCACGTCCTGCAAAAATTCGTGGATGCGCGGCCCGTCGGTATAGAAGCGGCGGCCATCGCCAATCTCGTCGTTCGGGAACGCCTGATCCTTGGAGATAAGGTTGATGACGTCGAGACGGAAACCATCCACCCCCTTCTTGGCCCAGAAGTGGATGATCTTTTTCACCTCGGCGCGCACCGCCGGATTTTCCCAGTTGAGATCCGCCTGCTCGCGGGCAAACAGGTGCAGGTAGTACTGACCGGTGGCCTGATCCAGTTCCCAGGCGCTGCCGCCAAACTTGGATTGCCAGTTGTTCGGCACGCCGCCATTCACCGGATCGCGCCAGATATAGTAGTCGCGGTAGGGGCTGTTCTTGTCCCCCAGCGCCGACTTGAACCAGGCGTGCTCGGTGGAAGTGTGGTTGACCACGATATCAATCACGATGCGGATGTCGCGCACGTGGGCGGCGGCCAGCAGCGCCTCGAAATCATCCATGGTGCCGTAGGCGGGGTCGATGGCAAGGTAGTCGGCGATGTCGTAGCCGTTGTCCACCTGCGGAGAAACATAAACCGGGGTCAGCCAGAGGGCATCGACGCCCAAGGTCTTGAGATAGTCGAGGCGGGCCATGATCCCCTTAAGATCACCGGTGCCACGGGCGCCGGAATCCTGAAAGCTCTTGGGGTAAATCTGGTAAATCACGGCGCTCTGCCACCAGGGTGTTTGGCTCATGGGTCTTTCTCTTGTCTCGAATAGAAAATGGAGAGGGCGACCCGCGGGTCGCCCTGATAATCAGTGTCAGGCGCTGGCTTGGGCCAACTTGCCAGCGGCTTGCTGGCGCTTGTAGACCAGCAGGGTCAGCACCACCGGCACCACGATGGCGACCAACATGGCGATGGCAAACACCGCCCAGTATTGCGGCTGGATGGAGAGGATGCCGGGCAGGCCGCCTACCCCGATGCCGTTGGCCATTACCCCGGCAAAGCCACAAATGAGGGCGGCAAGGCTGGAGCCCACCATGGCGCACAGCATGGGGAACTTGTACTTGAGGTTGATACCGTACATGGCCGGTTCGGTAACCCCGAGGTAGGCGGAGATGGCAGCAGGCACCGAGATCTCCCGCTCGTTCTCCTTGCGGCTAATCAGAATGATGCCCACCACGGCAGAAGCCTGAGCGATGTTGGAGAGGGCGATCAGCGGCCAGATTGGCGTGCCACCCATGCTCTGCATCAGCTGCAGATCCACTGCGTTGGTGGTGTGGTGGATACCGGTAATGACCAGCGGTGCATAGAGGAAACCGAACAGGGCAGCGCCGATGGGAGCGAAGGAGCCGGTCATCGCAGCCTTGGCAGCGAAACCGACGCCATCACCAATCCAGCGACCGAGCGGGCCGATAAAGGCGTGAGCCACGATCACTGCCAGCAGCAGCGAGACAAACGGCACAATCACCAGATAGAGATAGGCCGGAATGATCCGCTTGAGGTTGGTCTCAACCCAGGCCAGGAAGACACCCGCCAGCAGCGCCGGAATGACCTGGGCCTGATAACCCACCTTCTGGATCACGAACAGGCCGAAGTCCCACACCTCCGGGGTCTGCTGACCGATGCCGTAGGCGTTCATCAACTGCGGCGACACCAGAGTGATACCGAGCACGATACCCAAGATCTCGGAGCCGCCCATCTTCTTCACTGCAGACCAGCAGACGCCGACCGGCAGGAAGTGGAAAATCGCCTCGCCCAGCAGCCAGAGGAAGGCGTGTACCTGAGCCCAGAACTGGCTGATCTCGGTGAGGGTGTGAGTGCCATCGTCAAACATCTTGATGTCGCCGATGACGTTGCGAAAGCCCAGGATCAGACCGCCGGTGATGATGGCGGGCAGCAACGGTACGAAGATCTCCGCCAGATGGGAGATGCCCCGCTCCAGCGGGTTCATGTTCTGGCGCGCCGCCTGCTTGGCGGTCTCCTTGCTGCCACCGCTGACGCCGAGCTGTTCGGTCAGCGCCTTGTACCACTGCTCTACCTCGTTACCGATCACCACCTGGAACTGACCGCCCTGGGTGAAGCTTCCCTTAACCGCCGGGATGGTTTCGATAGCCTTGCTGTCGGCCTTGGCCGGATCGTTCAGGACGAAGCGCAACCGGGTCAGGCAGTGGCTGACGGTGGCGATGTTCTCCTTGCCGCCGATCTTGTCGATCAGGGTGGCAAGCTGCTGTGCGTTGATCTTGGACATGGGTCTTCCCTCTGTGACGCCATTGAATAGTGGTCTGTATCGCCCTTTTGAGCCAGTCTGTCGGCCGGAGCGTTTTTGGTATCGTTCCCATTTAGCATGCCGACAATCTGGCCAGATCGAAATGGGAACGTTCCCAATTCGTGGCCAGCATCACAAAAAGCGCACTTTTTGTTCAGCCCGGAGTGATGGGGGTCACAGGGTTCGACAGGGGGCGATTGTCACCAGCGGAGGCTGATCCTGCTCAATCTGACCGAGCAGCTGACGCGCCGCCTGCTCCCCCGCCCCCTTGTAGCCAAGATCGAGACTGAGGGCGTTGGGGAAGAGGAAGCTGAGCATGGGGTTGTTGCCAAGGCCGGTCACCAGCACCTCGCTACGCCCTTGTTCTTGCAGGTATTTTGCCGCACCAATGGCGAGGGTGTCGCTGGCGCAGACCAGCGCCTGGGTGGAAGGCGTCAGCAGCTCGGCCGCCAGCCGGTAGCCGCTCTGCAGGCTGAGATCGCCGAGGGCGCTGCGCGGGCACAACCCCTGCTCTGCGCAGTAAGCGAGATAAGCATCTAGGCGGCGCTGGCCGGTGGTGAGATCCGAGGTATCCACCCCCAGATAGGCGATGTCGCGGGCGCCACGGCTTGCCAGCTGCGCCAGCATGGTGCGCACCGCACCGGCGTCGTCAAAGCAGACCGAGGAGAAACCGGGATGTTCACGGGCGACCAGCACCAGCTTCTCTTTCAGCGACGCCATGGCGGCATAGTCCAAGTCATTGAAGGCGAACAGGATAATGCCATCCACTCCGCGCCGCTCCAGCACCGCCAGATGCTCCTGCACCTTGGCGGGGGAGAACTTGCTCTCCATCAGCACAGCATCGTAGCCACGCTGGTAGAGGGTCTCCAGCATGCCGCGCACCGCCTGATTCTCCGAGCTGGAGTCGAGCCGCGAGACGATGATCCCCACCACCTGCTGGCTCTGGCTGCGCATGGCACGCGCCGATTTGCTCGGCACGAAGCCATGTTCGGCGATGATCTGCTCCACCCGCTCGCGGGTCTCCTGCTTCACCTTGGGATCCTGATTAAGCACCCGGGAGACGGTAGACTTGCCGACGCCACTCAGTCTGGCGATATCGAGGATGGTCAGTTTCTTGTCCATGAATTGGCTCACAGGAGGCTAGGCGGTGGAATTGCCCACATTGTTGTGATTAACCCCTGTGAATACAAGCCCATGGCGTTAGAATGCCCTTTTTGCCCCCCCGTCAGGGTGTGTGGGCACAGCACAGGATGCCCATCATGGATCTGCTGGCCAGTCTGCTCTTCTCCCTCTCCATCACAGGCCCCATCTGCGTGGTGCTGCTGCTCGGCATCTTGCTCAAGCGGTTGGGGCTTTTGCCGGATCCCTTCACCGAATCCGCCTCGCGACTGGTGTTTCAGGTCACCCTGCCCGCTCTGCTCTTTCTCAGTATTCTGGGTACCAACTTCGCCACCATGCCGAGCCTCTGGTTTATCGGCTATGGCCTGCTCGCCACCGTTATCAGCTATCTGGTACTGGAGCTGTTGGCCGGACGTTTTATCGGGGAGCAGCGGCTGCGCGGCATCTTCGTGCAGGGGAGCTTTCGCGGCAACAGCGCCATTATCGGGCTCGCCTATGTGCAGAACGCTTACGGCCACGAGGGGTTGGGTGCGGCGGCCTTCTATGTCGGCGCGGTGACCGTGCTCTACAACATTCTCGCGGTGATCACCCTCACCCGCAGTCTCGGCGGTGCCACCGGCATTCGCCCCATCCTGCTCGGCATCATCAAGAATCCGCTGATCATCGCTATTGTGGCGGCGCTGCCCTTTACCCTGCTCGGTATCAAGATGCCGCAACTGCTGCTCACCACCGGCAGCTACTTCGCCAACATGACGTTGCCGCTGGCGCTGCTCTGCACCGGCGCCTCCCTCAGCCTCGACGCTCTGCGTGGTGGTGCAGCCATTGCGGGCTGGGCCAGCATCATGCGGCTCTGCCTCATTCCTGCGGTGTTCACTCTGGGGGCTGCCCTGCTCGGCTTCAGCCATCTGGAGCTGGGTATTCTGTTTCTCATCAGCGCCACTCCGACTGCCGCCGCCAGCTATGTGATGACCCGCGCCATGGGGGGCGACAGCGTGCTGGCCGCAAACATCATCGCCACCACCACCCTCGGCTCACTGCTCACCACTAGTCTGGGGGCAACTCTGATGAACTATCTGGGGCTTATGTACTGACGGCTTGACCTTGCCGGAGGCGGCAGCTTTAGGCTGGCGCTCATCAACAGAGGAGATATTCCATGACCATCGAACTCACCGTGTCCGGCATGTCCTGTGGTGGCTGCGCCGCCAGTCTGCAAAAAGCGCTGCTGGCCCAGCCTGCGGTCACCACCGCAACCGTCGATTTCGCCAGCAGCAAGGCCTTCATCGAGAGCGAGCTGAGCAAGGCTGAGCTGATCGCCCTGATCGAAGCCAAGGGTTTCTCTGCGAGTTAAATTATCTCCATATAGGTATAAAACAGGTTAAAAATCTGTACTCACCTGTCTTTTGGTGAGTTTTATCACAGACCCGGGTTATTAAACGGGCAAACTTGCTGCGATTATTCCAACCATAAGGATTTGCAGCATGACCCTACCGATCCGCAAGACCCTGCTCGCCGCCGTCGTTGGCCTGACCCTCTCCCCCATGGCGATGGCCCTGCCCAACGTCCATATTCTGGCAACCGGCGGCACCATTGCCGGGGCAGGCCAGTCGGCTACCCAGTCCAACTACGAGGCAGGCAAGGTGGCCATCGAAACCCTGATCGCCGCCGTGCCCGAGATGAAAAACGTGGCCGATGTGCAGGGAGAGCAGGTGGTGAAGATCGGCTCCCAGGACATGAACGACGAGGTGTGGCTCAAGCTGGCCAAGCGGGTCAACGAGCTGCTGGCCAAGGATGACGTGGATGGCATAGTCATTACCCACGGCACCGACACCATGGAAGAGACCGCCTACTTCCTCAACCTGACCGTCAAGAGCGACAAGCCGGTAGTGCTGGTTGGCGCCATGCGCCCCTCCACCGCCATGAGTGCCGATGGCCCGCTCAACCTCTACAACGCCGTGGTGACCGCCTCCGACCCCGCCTCCAAGGGCCGTGGCGTCATGGTGGCGATGAACGACACCGTGCTCGATGCCCGCGACGTCACCAAGACCAACACCACCGGCGTGCAGACCTTTGCCTCCCCCAACTTCGGCCCGCTCGGCTACATCCACAACGGCAAGATCGACTATCAGCGCAGCCCGGCCCGCCTGCACACCAGCAAGACTCCGTTTGACGTGAGCAAGCTCGACAAGCTGCCGCAAGTTGGCATCGTCTACAGCTACGCCAACGCCACCGATCTGCCGGCCAAGGCGATGGTGGATGCCAAGTTCGACGGCATCGTCAGCGCCGGGGTGGGCAACGGCAACCTCTACCACACCCTGTTCGATACCTTGGCTCAGGCGAGCAAAGACGGCATCCGGGTAGTGCGCTCCGCCCGCGTACCGACCGGCGCCACCACCCTGGATGCCGAGATCGATGATGCCAAGTACGGCTTCGTGGCCTCCGGCACTCTAAACCCGCAGAAGGCGCGGGTGCTGCTGATGCTCTCCCTGACCCAGAGCAAAGACCCGGCCCAGATCCAGCGCTGGTTCCAGCAGTTCTGACAACGGTTGTCTGACAAGTGACAAGCAAGGGCGGGACTTCCCGCCCTTTTCCATCCTGCATGCAATGCCACTTCGCCAAGCACCCGCCTCACCCATTACGTCGTTTGGCGAGGTCATCCTTCCCTTTTCCGGCCATCTTTTTCGGCCACCGCAGAGCGGTGTCATCAAATTAGCGAGCCGGATCACCCGCTTTCACAAGCGCATCGCCGCCAAATTCATTACACTGCCAGCGATCTTATCCACTCAAGGAGTGCTGTTGCTGTATGGAAATATTGATCCTGCTGGGATTGATTTTGCTTAATGGCGTCTTCGCCATGTCAGAAATCGCCATCGTCACCGCACGCAAGGCTCGCCTCGGCAAGCTTGCCTCTGAAGGCAACCGCTCCGCCGCCATTGCCCTCAAACTGGGCGAAGACCCGACCCATTTTCTCTCTGCCGTCCAGATCGGCATTACCAGCATAGGTCTGCTCAACGGTATCTACGGCGAATCCCTGCTGGCCCAGCCCTTCTCCCTCTGGTTGCAGGAGTGGGGGCTATCCCCCAAGAGCAGCGGCCTGATCGCCACCGTCATAGTGGTGGTGGTGGTTACTTACCTCTCCATCGTGGTGGGGGAGCTGGTGCCCAAGCGGCTCGGCCAGCTCAATGCCGAGCGCATCGCCTGTCTGGTCGCGCGCCCCATGCACTGGCTCGCCACCCTGACCCGCCCCTTCGTCTGGCTGCTGTCGGCCTCTACCAATGCCAGCCTGCGGCTGCTGCGGGTCAACCAGAACGGCAGCGCCAACGTTACCGAGGAGGAGATCCACGCCATGCTGGTGGAGGGCTCTGAAGCCGGGGTGATCGAGGATCATGAACACACAATGCTGCGCAACGTCTTCCGTCTCGACGAGCGCAGCCTCTCCTCCCTGATGGTGCCGCGCAGCGATATCCGCTATCTGGATCTGGCGCTGCCGCTGGAGACCAACCTGCAGCGACTGGTGGAGTATCGCCACAGCTATTTTCCGGTCTGCGACGGCAACCTGTCAGAATTGGTGGGTATCATCAATGTCAGCAAGGTGCTGCACGCCTATATCAAGGGGGAGCCCATCGATCTGGCTGCCCTGACCCAGGAGGGCAGCCTGCTGCCCGAGACCCTCAACGGCGTCGAGCTGCTCAACCACTTCCGCACCCACAGCGAACAGATGGCGCTGGTGGTGGACGAATATGGCGAGCTGCAGGGACTGGTCACCCAGCAGGATCTGCTGGAGGCGCTGGCGGGGGATTTCCAGCAGGAGGATGGCGAGGACAACTGGGCATTCCGGCGCGCCGACGGCAGCTGGCTGCTCGATGGCCTGATCCCGCTGCCGGAGTTGAAGGACTGTCTGGAGCTGGTTCGTCTGCCAGAAGAAGAAAAACATCACTATCACACCCTCGGAGGGCTTATCATGCTGCTCCTTGGTCGTGTTCCACAAACCGGAGACCTGGTGACACTGGAACAGTGGCAACTGGAAATTGTTGACATGGATGGCCTGCGCATCGACAAGGTGCTCGCCATGCCCTTGACCGATCAACCCAGCTAACCTGCGGAGTTTGCAAGTATGGAGCAGTTTTACCAACTGGCTCACGCCTTTATGAATCACGATCTGAACACACTTTCCGATCCCAAGATGGCCTTCATGATCTGTGGTGTGATTCTGACGTTTCTGGTACTGGAAAACGGATTCATCCCTACCGCCTTTCTGCCCGGTGACAGCCTGCTGATCCTCACCGGCGTACTCATCTATCAGGATGTATTGTCTCTCGGGGTAATCCCGCTGTTGATCATGGCCACCTTTGTCGGCACCTGGCTCGGTTACATGCAGGGGCGCTTCCTTGGCCACACCCAGCTCTACCATCGGCTGATGTCCCATGTGGAAGAGCGACACCAGCAGAAGGTCTACCACCTGCTGGACAAGTACGGGATCATCACCCTGATCACCGCGCGCTATATCGCCTTCGTACGCACCGCCTACCCCTACATCGTCGGTGCCACCGAGCTGCCCCAGGGGCGCTTTCTCATCGTCAATCTGATCAGCTCCATCATGTGGATCTGCCCGCTGGTCGGGTTTGGCTACTACCTGAGCCACACCAAGCTGGCCGCCGAATACCAGACCCAGTTTTTCAATATCATCATCTATCTGCCGGTGGCCCTGCTGGTGGGTGGCATGGTGGCGCTGGTCTGGCGCTGGATCAGCAAACGCAAGGCCGCGCAGCCGCGGGATTGACCCCCCGCCCAACGCCCGACCCGAAAGCCCTCGCCAGAGGGCTTTTTTGATCTCCAATTTTGCGCAAATAGCAGAAATAGTCCCGCTCGGCCCTTGTAAAGCCGGGGTAAAAATGAGTGAATCTAGCGCCTTTTTTTGGATGGGAATGGAGTCGGTTGTATGTGGTGTCGGATTCGCGCAGCAGCGCTGGTTGTCGGGTTGATGGGAATGCTGGGATTGCCTGCGGTCAGCGCGGCACCCAACCCAGCCAAACTGGAAGTACGCTCAAGCAGCGCCCTGGTCGTGGATGTAAAAACGGGCAAGACGCTCTACCAGAAGAATGCCACCAAGGTGCGTCCCATCGCCTCTCTCACCAAGCTGATGACAGCGCTGGTGGTGCTGGATGCCAAACAGAATCTCAACCAGACCATCACGATCGACAAGAACGATCTGGATCGGGTCAAACACACTCACTCCCGTATCCGCATGGGCACCAAGGTGACTCGCCGCGATGCCCTGCATCTGGCATTGATGTCCTCCGAAAACCGGATGGCCTCGGCACTGGCACGTCACTATCCGGGCGGTCGCAGCGCCTTCGTGCGGGCCATGAACAACAAGGCCAGAACGCTCGGAATGCGTAATACCCACTTCTACGATTCCACCGGCCTCTCCACCCGCAACGTCTCTACCGCCCAGGATCTGGGCAAGCTGGCCGCCGCCGCCTATCGTCAGCCGCTGATCCGTCAGTTCACTCAGGATGAGAACCGGGAGATGCGCTTCAACGCCCCCGCCTACAGCCTGATGTTCAACAACACCAACCCGCTGGTGAAAAACCCGGATTGGGACGTACGCCTCTCCAAGACCGGCTTCACTGACGAGGCTGGACGCTGTCTGGTGATGCGCGCCAAACCGGACAGCCGCGAGCTTGCCATCGTGCTGCTCAATTCGGTGGGCAAACGCACCCCGATCGGCGATGCCAACCGCATTCGCAAATGGCTGAAAAGCTGAGTCAATATCTCAACAAAAAAGGATGCTGCGGCATCCTTTTTTATTGCCTGCAGAACGCCTCAGCAGGCCTTGCAGGATGTTGATAGCCAAACCTTGAGTGATAAGCTGCGCGGAATCAGCCGTTGCAACAGCAGGCATACAAGGCACCTATAGATGAGGCAAAGGGTGGTGATGCGGTGCAACGATCAGAAGAACTGTGCGCAATCACAGAAAGGGGAAGAAATGAGGACAAGAACAGCCAGGTAAACGGGCGATCCACCCGCAACAGCGCACGGGGATCCGCACCAAAAGCTAAATATCGCCCATAAAAAAACAGCCCCGACCGAAGTCGAGGCTGTCTGTATGGTGCGCCCGAGAGGATTCGAACCTCTGACCACCTGGTTCGTAGCCAGGTACTCTATCCAGCTGAGCTACGGGCGCTCATAAACTTTTGGTACTGCTTGAAATATGGTGCGCCCGAGAGGATTCGAACCTCTGACCACCTGGTTCGTAGCCAGGTACTCTATCCAGCTGAGCTACGGGCGC
>NZ_JAPDCL010000012.1:15706-138599 GCF_027706025.1 Aeromonas sp. Y311-2
TGGTGCGCCCGAGAGGATTCGAACCTCTGACCACCTGGTTCGTAGCCAGGTACTCTATCCAGCTGAGCTACGGGCGCAAATGGCGGAGAAGGGGGGATTCGAACCCCCGATGCGGGTATAAGCCGCATACTCCCTTAGCAGGGGAGCGCCTTCAGCCTCTCGGCCACCTCTCCGTTTGCGGGGCTGATAATACTTCACAGGGATTTTTAGTCAAACACTTTTTTGGAGAAAAAAGTGCGTTCGCTCAGCATTTGGTCAAAGCGTGGAATATTCAAACAATATCGGCACTTATCCCGCAGTTTCGCGCCCTGCAGGGCGATTTCAGGGGGCCGGAAAAACAAAAGGCGACACATGAGGTGTCGCCTTGTCACAGCCATGAAAGTGGCTTAGAAGCCCGGTTGGCCCGGAACTTTCTCGGCCTGGATGCGCTGGTAGATCTCTTCGCGGTGTACGGAGACCTCTTTCGGCGCGTTAACACCGATACGGACCTGGTTGCCTTTAACGCCCAGTACGGTGACAGTCACTTCATCACCAATCATCAGGGTTTCCCCAACACGACGAGTCAAAATAAGCATTCGCTTGCTCCTGTATCCTGTTTTGTTTTTATATCGATATGCGA
Source organism: Aeromonas sp. Y311-2 (assembly GCF_027706025.1). Taxonomy (NCBI): domain Bacteria; kingdom Pseudomonadati; phylum Pseudomonadota; class Gammaproteobacteria; order Aeromonadales; family Aeromonadaceae; genus Aeromonas; species Aeromonas sp. Y311-2. The sequence continues at coordinate 16,326 of NZ_JAPDCL010000012.1, forward strand.
CATTATCTAACAAAGATACCGATATGGTAAATGGTTGAAACTAAATCAATCAGAGATTGTTAGCCCAAGGGCTGCTCTTGCGGTGCCTGATCCAACCCGAAAGCCGCGTGCAGGGCTCGCACCGCCAGCTCCAGATACTTCTCGTCAATCACCACAGAGATTTTGATTTCAGAGGTCGAGATCAACTGCATGTTGATCCCCTCCTCGCCCAATACCTTGAACATGGTGCGCGCAACACCGGGATGGTTCCACATGCCGACACCGACAATGGAAACCTTGGCAATTTCGCCATTTCCCTGCACGCAGGAGGCGCCAAGTTCGGTGGCGGTCTCCTCCAGCAGTGCCCGGGCGCGGCGATAGTCATCACGATTCACCGTGAAGGTGAAGTCGGCGGTGCCATCTCCCAGGGTGTTCTGCACAATCATGTCGACATCAATGTTGGCGTCGCTGATCGGATTCAGGATCTGCGCGGCAACGGTTGGTCTGTCCGGCACGCCCAGAATGGTCAGGCTGGCCTCGTTGCGGTTAAAAGCGATCCCGGATACCAGGGGAGCTTCCATCCTATCACCTCCATATGTGATTAAGGTTCCCTCTCCATCGATAAAGCTCGACAGCACCCGCAGCGGGACGCGGTACTTGCCCGCAAACTCCACCGAGCGGATCTGCAACACTTTGGCGCCGAGACTGGCCATCTCCAGCATCTCCTCGAAGGTGATGGTGTCGAGACGACGCGCCTTGGGCTCGATGCGCGGATCCGTGGTGTATACCCCATCCACATCGGTAAAGATCTGGCACTCATCGGCCTTGATGGCCGCCGCCACGGCAACCGCCGTGGTATCCGAACCGCCGCGGCCCAGCGTCGTGATGGCGTTATGCTCGTCACGGCCCTGGAAACCGGCGATCACCACCACCTTGCCCGCAGCCAGTTCGGCATGAACCAGCTCGGTGTCGATGTGGGTGATGCGCGCCTTGCCATAGGCGGAATCGGTGTGAATCCGAACCTGATCACCGGTCATTGAGACCGCAGGACAACCGCGTTTGTTCAACGCGATCGCCAGCAGCGCTATGGTGACCTGCTCACCGGTGGAGACCAGTACATCCATCTCCCGCCGGTTGGCATCAGGATCCAGTTGCTGGGCCATGCCCAGCAACCGGTTGGTTTCGCCCGACATGGCGGAGACTACCACCACCACGTCGTGTCCCTGGGCGCGGGTCTGCTCGACCCGCTCAGCTACCGCCTCGATCCGCTCCAGTGTGCCGACCGAGGTGCCGCCGTACTTCTGTACATAGAGTGCCACAGATCACCTCGCCCGATTACAGGCGCTCTTCCAGCCAGGAATGAACGGATTGCAGCGCTGCCGGCACCGCCTCAGGCTGGGTACCACCCGCCTGTGCCATGTCCGGACGGCCACCGCCCTTGCCACCCACCTGCTGGGCAACCAGATTGACCAGCTCACCGGCCTTGACCTTGCCGGTCAGGTCGTTGGTGACACCGGCGATCAGGTTAACCTTGCCGTCGGCACAGGTGGCCAGCAGTACAACACCGGACTTCATCTGGTTCTTCAGCTCGTCCAGCATGCCGCGCAGGGATTTCGGATCGGCCCCTTCCAGCGCTGCAACCAGCACCTTCTGACCGTTGATCTCGATCACCTGACCCAGCAGGTCGTTACCGGCCTGAGCGGCCAGCTTGGCCTTGAGCTGCTCCAGCTCGCGCTCCATCATCTTGGCCTTGTCCAGCATCTGGCGAACCTTGTCGGCGATGCAGAACTGGTCACCTTTCACCAGAGCGGCAGCCTCTTCGATCTGCTCGCCAACCTGATGCATGAAGTCGATGGCAGCTTTGCCGGTCACCGCTTCGATACGGCGCACGCCAGCTGCGATGCCGCTCTCGGCGATGATCTTGAAGAAGCCGATATCACCGGTGCGCTTGGCGTGAGTACCGCCGCACAGCTCGGTGGAGTAGTCGCCCATGCGCACGACACGCACGTCGTCTTCATATTTTTCACCAAACAGCGCCATGGCACCGGCGGACTTGGCCGCTTCCAGATCCATCAGCTGGGTGGTGATTTCATGGTTGGCGCGGATCTGGTTGTTTACCAGCTCCTCGACCCGGCGAATGGTCGCCATGGTCAGCCCCTCGAAGTGGGAGAAGTCGAAACGCATGCGCTCGGCCCCAACCAGAGAACCTTTCTGGGTGACATGCTCGCCCAGTGCCTGACGCAGGGCTGCGTGCAGCAGGTGAGTCACGGAGTGGTTCAGGGCGATGGCCTGACGACGGTCAGCGTCTACCACGGCCTCGACCTCGGCCCCTTTCTCCAGGGTGCCCAGCTCCATGTAACCCTTGTGGATGATCGCCTTGCCCGCTTTCAGGGTGTCGGTCACGGCAAAGATGCCGTCGTCCACTTTCAGGGTACCGCTATCGCCGATCTGGCCGCCGGACTCGGCGTAGAAGGGGGTCTCTTCCAGCACGATGACCGCTTCGTCACCGGCGATAAGACCGCTCACCTCTTCCACACCCTTGTAGATACCGACCACGCGGGTACGCTCGGTCAAGGTCTTGTAACCGGTGAAGGGGGTCTCGAAGTCGAGCTTGAGCATCTCGTTGTAGTTCACGCCGAAGCTGGAGGCTTCTTTGGCGCGAGCACGCTGCTTCTCCATCTCGGCCTTGAAGCCCTCTTCGTCGATGCCGATCTCGCGCTCGCGCACCACGTCGGCAGTCAGGTCGGCCGGGAAGCCGTAAGTGTCATAGAGCTTGAACACCACTTCGCCCGGAATAACCTTGGCATCACCCAGGTTAGCCAGAGCGTCTTCCAGCAGCAGCAGACCGCGATCCAGGGTGCGGACAAACTGCTCCTCTTCGATGCGCAGCACGCGCTCGACCAGCGGCAGCTGGGCGATCAGCTCGGCAGCGACATCCTTCATCTGCACTGCCAGCTCGGCAGCCAGTTTGTAGAAGAAGACATCGGTCGCGCCCAGCTTGCGACCGTGACGCACGGCGCGGCGGATGATGCGACGCAACACATAGCCACGACCTTCGTTGGACGGCATCACGCCATCTGCCACCAGGAAGGCGCAGGAGCGGATGTGGTCAGCGATGACGCGCAGGGACTGGTTGCTCAGATCGGTGGTACCGACAATCTCGGCCGCTTTCTTGATCAGCGCCTGGAAGATGTCGATTTCGTAGTTGGAGTGCACCCCCTGCATGATGGCGGAGATACGCTCCAGACCCATGCCGGTATCCACGGACGGACGCGGCAGCGGCTCCATGGTGCCGTCAGCCTGACGGTTGAACTGCATGAACACCACGTTCCAGATCTCGATGAAACGGTCGCCATCCTCTTCCGGTGAGCCGGGACGGCCACCCCAGATGTGATCGCCGTGGTCATAGAAGATCTCGGTGCAGGGACCGCACGGGCCGGTATCGCCCATCGCCCAGAAGTTGTCGGAGGCATACGGCGCGCCCTTGTTGTCACCGATGCGCACGATGCGATCGGCCGGGACACCAACCTCTTTTTCCCAGATGTCGAAAGCTTCATCGTCAGTCGCGTAGACGGTCACCAGCAGGCGATCTTTCGGCAGCTGCAGCACCTCGGTCAGGAAGCCCCATGCAAACTTGATGGCATCCTGCTTGAAGTAGTCACCGAAGCTGAAGTTGCCCAGCATTTCAAAGAAGGTGTGGTGACGAGCGGTATAGCCGACGTTTTCCAGATCATTGTGCTTACCGCCGGCACGCACGCAACGCTGGGAAGTCGTCGCGCGATTGTAGGCACGCTTGTCTGCGCCAAGGAACACGTCCTTGAACTGGTTCATACCCGCGTTGGTAAACAACAGGGTCGGGTCGTTATGCGGTACCAGCGAGCTGGAGGAGACAACCTGGTGCCCCTGGGAACGGAAATACTCGAGAAACGCAGCGCGAATCTCTGACGTGGACATATACATGGAAAATCCTGCTTGATTCGAATACGGACTTTTAACCGCATTAATGTAAGTTTTCTGCGGGGTAAAGTAAAACGGACAGGGCCGCCACGGGTGAAAAAGCGCACATAAACGGGCCAGAAAAGAGCACCACTGCCCACAGTGGCTTTTTTCACTGTCGAGAGGCAAAAAAGCAGCGCATAAAGAGGGATGAGATGAACAAAAGGCCGCTTTTTCGGGATTGTGCGCGCAAGCTACTGAACGGGCAGGAAAAACCTGCCGCAAGGAGAGGTGAAACGATGTTTGCCACGCAGTGGCGTTACTCCTCCCGCTCCTGAAGGGCCGAGATGGCGTAACGTGCCTGATCCTGGGTAAAGCCGCGCCCCAGCAGATACTTGAGCCACTTCATCCGCAGCTTGAAATCCGCCAGATCGGCCACTCGGGCGCGCCGTTCGAGCAGGGCAAACGCCAGTTCGAACCAGTCCAGCTCCGGCTGATCGAATGCGGCATCAATCTGCATATCGTCGAGCCCCTTGCGGCGCAGATCGAAACGGATCTTGATGGGGCCATGGCCCTTGGCGGCACCGGCCCGTACAGCCATACCGCCGTAACGTTCGTCATTGACCCAGTTGTAACCGCGGCAGTAGTCGACCACCGCCTCGATCACCTCTTCATTGAAGCCCTGCTGGCGCAGCCGGTTAGCCAGCTCGGACTCGGCACTCTCGCGGCGGGCCAGACTGCGCATGGCAAAGGCGCGGGCGGCGGTAAGCTGCTCTGCAAAGGTCGGTTCGGCAGGCTCGACCGGTTCGGTAACGGATTCATCAACCATAAATAACAAGGCCGGGTATCTACCCGGCCTTCCTTTGTTCCTTACTCGAACTCTTGTTCGCTTTCGGCATCGAACTCGTCTGCCTCAACCGGAGCAGCCTTGTCATCGACTGGCACGGCACCGGAGAGCAGCAGCTCGCGCAGGCGGGCTTCCACTTCGCCAGCCATCACCTTGTTCTCGGCGAACAGCTTCATCACGTTGGCCTTACCCTGACCGATCTTCTCGCCGTTGTAGCTGTACCAGGCGCCGGCCTTGTCGATCAGCTTGTGCTTGACGCCGAGATCCACCAGCTCGCCCTCTTTGGAGATACCGGCACCGTAGAAGATCTGGAATTCAGCCTGCTTGAAGGGCGGGGCCACCTTGTTCTTGACCACTTTGACGCGGGTCTCGTTACCGACCACTTCGTCACCTTCCTTGATAGCGCCGATACGACGGATATCCAGACGCACGGAGGCGTAGAACTTGAGCGCGTTACCACCTGTGGTGGTCTCCGGGCTACCGAACATGACGCCGATCTTCATCCGGATCTGGTTGATGAAGATGCACAGGCAGTTGGCGTTCTTGATGTTGGCAGTCAGCTTGCGCAGCGCCTGGGACATCAGACGGGCCTGCAGACCAACGTGGGAGTCACCCATCTCCCCTTCGATTTCCGCTTTCGGCGTCAGGGCCGCCACGGAGTCGACGATGATGACGTCAACGGCGTTGGAGCGAACCAGCATGTCGCAGATCTCCAGCGCCTGTTCACCGGTATCCGGCTGAGAGATGAGCAGGTCGTCGACGTTGACGCCCAGCTTGGCAGCATAGATAGGGTCGAGGGCGTGTTCCGCATCGACGAAGGCACAGGTTTTGCCCTTCTTCTGGGCTTCCGCGATCACCTGCAGGGTGAGGGTGGTTTTACCGGAAGATTCCGGGCCGTAGATTTCGACGATACGGCCACACGGCAGACCACCAATGCCCAGCGCCACGTCCAGCGAGAGGGAACCGGTAGAGATGGCTTCGATATCCATGGTCTTGCTGTCGCCCAGACGCATGATGGAACCTTTGCCGAACTGCTTTTCAATCTGACCCAGCGCAGCCGCCAGTGCCTTCTGTTTGTTCTGATCCATGCCAATCTCCGCTGGAAATCGTGAGTAAGAAGTGAAGTTGGGCTAAGTATACTGTCTATTCATACAGTATCAAGCCCAATTTATCTGAGCAGGGCCAACAGACCCGACAAGGCCTGTCTCACCGCCTGCTGGCGCACCTGTCGGCGATCCCCGTCGAAGCGGGCGAGCAGGGAGTGGTGACGGCCGTTGCGGTCGGCCCAGGCGAACCAGACGGTGCCGACCGGCTTGCCCTCGGTGGCGCCACCGGGGCCGGCGATGCCACTGATGGCAACGCTGATGGAGGCAGACGAGTGCGCCAGCGCGCCGCGGGCCATCTCCAGCACCACCGCTTCGCTCACTGCACCGTGCTGTTCAAGGCTCTCGCTGCTCACCCCCAACATCTGCTGCTTGGCCTCGTTGGTGTAGGTGACAAATCCGCGATCGAACCAGCCGGAGCTGCCCGCTATGTCGGTGATGGCGCAGGCCACCCCACCGCCGGTACAGGATTCGGCGGTCGCCGCCAGCCAGCCCCGCTGGCCAAGGGCCCGTCCCAACTCGATGGCAAGGTGCTCTATCTCTGCATCCAGTTTCATCACGACTCCTTCTGATCCGCTCAAGAGGCACATTATGCGATCCCGCTAGCGCCGCCCGCAACCACGGCAGACCGCCCTTGCCTGCCGCAATGTGAGGTGCCGCACCTGTGTCATGCCTTCAATAGTGCAGAACAACCGCGCCCGGAACACCCGCTCCCCCGCCGCGGCGCTTATGTGTAGAATGGCACCATCAAGCTCAAGGCTCATCACCGCAGACACTGGCCCACAGAGGCCCCTTCTGGAACAGAACATGACCGCACAACACCAAGCCAGCGGCGCCACAAGCTCCGCTCCCGGCGCAAATCTGAGCGCCCACACGCCCATGATGCAGCAGTACCTTGGCCTCAAGGCCGAGAACCCGGAGATCCTGCTGTTCTACCGGATGGGCGACTTCTACGAGCTGTTCTATGACGATGCCCGCAAGGCCTCCCAACTGCTCGATATCTCCCTGACCAAACGCGGCCAGTCGGCGGGCAGCCCCATCCCGATGGCGGGGGTGCCTTATCACGCTATCGAAGGGTATCTGGCCAAGCTGGTGCAGCTCGGCGAATCCGCCGCCATCTGCGAACAGGTGGGGGATCCCGCCACCAGCAAGGGGCCGGTGGAGCGCAAGGTCATTCGCATCATCACCCCGGGCACCGTCTCCGACGAGGCGCTGCTCAGCGAGCGCCAAGACAACCTGATCGCCGCCGTCTATCACGATGGCCGCCGCTTCGGCTACGGCACCATGGACATCGGCTCTGGCCGCTTCTTCATCAATCAGTTCGAGAAGGAAGAGACCCTGCTGGCAGAGCTGCAACGCACCAATCCGGCGGAGCTGCTCTATCCCGAATCGTTCGAATTCCTGCACCATATCGAGGGTCGCCGCGGCCTGCGTCGCCGCCCGGAGTGGGAGTTTGAGCTGGGCACCGCCCGCAAGCTGCTCTGCCAGCAGTTCGGCACCCAGGATCTGGTGGGCTTTGGCGTCGACAAGAGCGAGACCGCCCTGTGCGCCGCCGGCTGCTTGATGCAGTATGTGAAAGATACCCAGCGCACCGCCCTGCCCCACATCCGCAATGTACGCCTCGAGCAGCCGGATCACGCGGTCATCATGGATGCCGCCACCCGCCGCAATCTGGAGCTGACCCAGAATCTGGCCGGTGGCTATGAAAATACCCTGGCCGAGGTGCTGGATCGCACCGCCACCCCCATGGGCAGCCGCCTGCTCAAGCGCTGGATCCACCAGCCGATCCGCGATCGGGTGATCCTGAAAGGTCGCCAGAGCACCATCAAGGAGCTCATCGAGCAGAACCTCTACGACGAGTTGGGCAACCTGCTGCGTCAGGTGGGTGATGTGGAGCGGGTGCTGGCCCGTCTCGCCCTGCGCTCGGCCCGCCCGCGCGACCTCACCCGGCTGCGGCAGTCCTTCGCCCAGTTACCCGAGTTGCAGCGCCTGCTGGCGGACAACGAGCACGAAGCGGTGCAACAACTGGCCGAGCGGGCCAGCACCTTCCCCGAGCTGCTCGACCTGCTGGAGCGCGCGGTGATGGAGGTGCCGCCAGTGCTGATCCGCGATGGTGGCGTCATCCGTGACGGCTTCAATCAGGAGCTGGACGAGCTGCGGGATCTCGCCAACGGCGCCACCGCCAGCCTCGCCCGCATCGAGGAGCGGGAGAAGCTGCTGACCGGCATCAATACCCTCAAGGTGGGCTACAACAAGGTGCACGGCTTCTACATTGAGGTGAGCCGCGCCAACAGCCATCTGGTGCCGGCCCACTACATCCGCCGTCAAACCCTCAAGAACAACGAACGCTACATCATCGATGAGCTGAAGAAGTACGAGGACAAGGTACTCACCGCCCAGTCCCAGGCGCTGGCGCTGGAGAAACGGCTCTACGAAGAGCTGCTCGATGCCCTGCTGCCTCACCTCGGCGATCTGCAGGATTCCGCCGCCGCACTGGCGGAGCTGGACGTGCTGGCCAACCTGGCCGAGCGGGCCGAGACCCTCGACTACCGCTGCCCGACCCTCATCGACGAAGATCAGATCATCATCGAGGCGGGCCGCCATCCGGTGGTGGAGCAGGTGATGACCGATCCCTTTATCGCCAACCCTATCCGGCTGGAGCGGGAGCGGCGGATGCTGATCATCACGGGTCCCAACATGGGCGGTAAATCCACCTATATGCGCCAGACCGCGCTGATCGTGCTGCTGGCCCATATCGGCGCCTTCGTGCCCGCCGACAGCGCCCGCATCGGCCCCATCGACCGCATCTTCACCCGCATCGGAGCATCGGACGATCTCGCCTCCGGCCGCTCCACCTTTATGGTGGAGATGACCGAGACCGCCAACATCCTCAACAACGCCACCGCCCGCAGTCTGGTGCTGATGGACGAAATTGGCCGCGGCACCAGCACCTACGACGGCCTCTCGCTGGCGTGGGCCTGTGCCGAACAGCTGGCGAGCAAGATTGGCGCCTACACCCTGTTTGCCACCCACTACTTCGAGCTGACCCGCTTGCCCGAGCTGATGAGCGGGCTGGCCAACGTCCACCTCGATGCGGTGGAGCACGGCGACACCATCGCTTTTATGCACGCAGTGCAGGAAGGGGCGGCCAGCCGCTCCTACGGCCTGCAAGTAGCGGCGTTGGCCGGGGTGCCGAAATCTGTGATCCAGCAGGCCCGTCACAAACTGCACGAGCTGGAGAGCGCCACTCCGGTCGCCGCCGGTGAAAGCCGCCCGGCCCCGGTGGCCCTCGCCCCGCAGTCTCATCCGGTGGTGGAAGAGCTGGAAGCGGTGCGCCCGGACGAGCTCACCCCGCGGCAGGCGCTGGACCTGCTCTATCGCCTCAAGCAGATGCTGTAACCAGCGACTGCCGCACAAGCATGCAAAAGGGGAACCGCGAGGTTCCCCTTTTTATATTCAGCACCCGGCAAACCAGTCAGGCCACCGCTCGCGCCTCTCCACGGGCCCGCAGCAGGCTCTGGCGCCCCTGCCAGTAGCCCTGCAGATAACCGGACTCCAGCTTGACCGGATCCTGGGTAAAACGGGAGACCATGAAATCGGCTGGTGGCGCGATCACCTCGATGTCGCAATCGGCAGGGGGATTGGCGATGAAATCGAGCGCCCGGTTGTAGGCGCGATCCCGCTCCAGCATGGCTTGCGCCAGCGCCGGCTGGGTTTTCAGCAAGGCTTTGACCATCCAGCAGAAACGGGCCGGCTTCTTGCGATATCCCCAGGGTTCCGACAGCACCACTGTCATCCGCCGCGCCCCGCGCCGATAGGCCTCGATCACCGGGATGGAGTCGCTGATCCCACCATCGGCCATCGGGCGACCATCGACGCAGGGGGTATCGTGCTGCACCACCGGCAGGGCGCAGGTGGCGGTCAGCACCTCATCCATGTTGTCGGGCCGCACCGGCAGATAGATGGCCTTGCCGCTCGCCACATCGGTCGCCACCGCGTAGAAGGGAATGTCGCGGGCGCAGAAAGTGTCGAGATCGAGCGGGAAGCGATGGCGACTGGCCTGCCACAGCCAGCCGATGTCCACCAGATCGCCCCCTTTGACGAAACGCAGGGGATCGAGAAACCGGGAGCTGCAAGCCAGCTCGGTGATGATGTGGTGACTGCGGCGCGGCTGCTCGCTCAGATAAGAGACCAGATTGGTGGCACCGGCCGAGACGCCCATGACGAAATCGAACGGGTAGTAGTGACTTTCGACAAACGCATCGAGCACGCCGCTGGCAAAGATGCCGCGCATCGCGCCCCCTTCGACAATCAGGGCGCAAGAGTGGGGATTAAACATAACAAGGCTCCGTCAGCTGTAATACCTGCCGGGATCGATCCCGGCCCAGTGATGGACGCCTTCATGCAGAACATCAAGACGCCGCAGCAGGACGATTCAGGCTCACTCGCGCAAGCCAGAAGCGGGCAGGAGCAAACCTGAACCGTGAAGCGACCCCCAGTATATGCAGCGCGCCAACCTTCAAAAAATGAATTTAAATAATAAAAAACATGCCTTTTTGGCATGCATGAGCACATCGGCAGATACTGCCCTTTATCCGGGAACAGCACCATCAGGATCAAGGCAGCCCGGGCCCGAACGTCCCGTCGACGGGGTTGTAGTGGTAGGCCCGATAGTCAAAGTCCACCTTATCAAGGCGCGGATTGGTCAACTCGAACAACAGGCGTCTGGGGAGCTGCGCCTGCTCGAGGGAAGGTTTGAAGTGGCGCAGCCAGAGCTGTTGCAGCGAGCCATCCCGCCACGCCAGCTTGAGCCCGACCGAGAGGCGGCGGATGGCGGCCTGATTATCCTTGTGGGTGTAGAAGAGGTGGAGGAAGGGATAGTGCAGCGCCACTCGCCGATCCACGGTGAGGCCGGGCAGATCACTGTGCTGCTCCTGCTCGATAAAGAGCTCGTTGGCCCCGCGGCAGAAGAGATCGATGCGACCGCGAGCCACCAGCTTGAACAGCCGCTCGTAACCGTCGATCTCCTGCACCTTGAATCCCCCATGACGCAGGATCTCCGCATCCTGCCAGCCACGCCCCTGCCCGTGCAGAAATTGCTGCAGCTCGGTCAGGGTATTGACCCTTGCCACCGCGTCGGCCTGCTGCGGGCTGACAAAGCAGATGCGATAACCGAGGATACCCAGCTCCACCGGAAAACGAACGTAATCCAGCGCTCCGCTCTCTGCGGCCGGGCGCAGACTGTCGGCCACAAACAGATTGGGGTATTGCTGAGTCTGCACAACCTGTCGCATCCGGATACGGTTCATCGGCGGTGCGGTCCGCAGCTCGTAGTCACCGAAGCTGTCGCGGGTCTTCTCCAGCGCCAGCTGCAACAGATCGCGAAAATAGAGGGTACGCAAGTCCCGATCGCTCTCGGGGCTGATATGAGTGATGACGTCGCTCGCCCTTAGGGGAGTGGCAAGGAGAGAAAGACTGCACAGCAGCAAGCAGGAAGCGAGGCGATGAAAGGTCATACTGCTCATCCCGGAAATACAGGCTCACTAGAGTGTAGCGCCGGGACGAGCCGCCTTCTAAAGGGAAGCCTGGCCTACCAGAACATCCGGCCCAGCAGGGGTGCCAGCAGCACGGTCACCATACCGGCGATCATCATCACCATGCTGGAGACCACCCCTTCTTCGTTGCCCATCTGATAGGCCTTGGCGGTACCGGCACCGTGGGCCGAGGCACCAAACCCCGCCCCCTTGCCGAGACGGCTGCGAATGGCCAGCACGGTCAGTACGCTCTCCCCCACCGCCATGCCGATGACGCCGGTCAGCACCACAAACAGCGCAGTAAGATCGCTCTGACCGCCGATGGCGCGGGTCGCCTCCACCGCAAAAGGGGTGGTGATAGAGCGCATCGCCAGACTGCGCTGCAGCATGTCGGAGAGATCCAGCCAGCGGGCCAGCAGCACGGTACTGCCCACCGCCATGATGACCGAGGCAACCACCCCCACCGACAGCGACAACCAGTGGCGGCGGATGAGCTGGCGGTTCTCGTAGACCGGCACCGCGAAGGCGACGGTGGCGGGGCCCAGCAGCCAGAGCAGCCAGTGGGATTCCGCCATGTAATCCTGATAGGGGATGTGGAACAGCAGCACCACCGCCACCAGCAGGGTCGGCGCCAGCAGCAGCGGCATCAGCGGCAGAATGCGCTTTTTGCCATAGAGCCATTTGCTGGCGTAGTAGAAGAGCAGGGTGAGGGCGAAGCAGATCAGCCCGAGCAGGGTATCAGACATGACGGCGACTCCGGCGGGCCAGTTTCAGTTCGAGGCGGTAGACCCGGTCCACCACCAGCGCCGTGGTGCCGAGTACCAGCGTGGTGCTCACCAGCAGCACCACCATGATGCGCCACCCCTCCTGCAACAGCAGATCCTGATAGTTGACCACCGCCACCACAGCGGGCACGAAGAAGAGCAGCATCTCGGCCAGCAGCCAGCGAGCACCCGCGCTGAACCACTCGGCCTTAACCACCCCGAGCAGGATGCAGGCCAGCAGCAACAGCATGCCGGTGAGGTTGGCGGGCAGCGGCAGATGGAGGGTACGCACCGCGGTATCGGCCAGCAGCCAGATGGCTGCCAGCAACACAATCTGGAAGGGAGTCTGTAACCAGCGCAAGCAGAGGGCTTTCATGATCATCGTCTTTCTGTGAACCGGCTCACAGTATAGAGTTGAGCAAAACCTGCCAGAAATGAATTAAAATTATCAAATTCATGCCGCATAGGCATACTTCATCCCGCACCCGCCAACACGAGTCGAGAGAGTCCATGGATATTCGCGCCCTGCGCTATTTTGTCGAACTGGTGCGGGAAAAAAGCTTCACCCGCGCCTCTGAAAAGCTGTTCGTCACCCAGCCCACCATCAGCAAGATGATCCGCAATATCGAGGAGGAGCTGGGCCAACCCCTGCTCAACCGGGAAGGGCGCCGCTTCACCCTGACCGACAGCGGCCAGGTGCTGTTCAACCGTGCCCAGACCATCTTGGCGGAGATGCAGCAGCTGGAGGCCGAACTGGCGGATCTGCAGAGCCTGCAACATGGTCGCCTCACCCTCGGCATTCCCCCCATGGTGGGTCACGTCTATGCGGATCTGATCCGCGCCTACCGCAGCCGCTATCCCAAGGTGGAGCTGACCCTGGTGGAGTACGGCGGTCGCCGCATCGAACAGGCGGTGCTGGAGGGGGAGCTGGATCTCGCCATCACCATGCTGCCGACCAAAGAGGGGGGCGCCCTCAGTGCGCTGGAGCTGGATCAATACCCGATCCGGGTAGTGCTGCCTGATCAACCCCGCTGGCATGGCGAGGCGCCGCTGCGGCTGGAGTCCCTGCAAGAGGAGCCCTTCCTGCTCTATACCCAGGCGTTTACCCTGAGCGAGCGGCTGGAGCAGGCGTGTCAGGAGGCGGGCTTTGTGCCGCAGGTGGCGGCGCGAAGCAGCCAGTGGGATTTTCTCACCGCCATGGTGCGCAGCGGCATGGGGGTCGCCTTCTTGCCGGAGCCGGTCTGCCACCGGCTGACCCCGGATGGTCTGGTGCTGCGGCCGCTGGAGCCCGAATTGAGCTGGCGACTCGGGGTGATCTGGCCGAGCGAGCGCTATCTGTCGCGCACCGCCGAGGCCTGGCTGGCCCTCTGCCGCCAGCGGCAGGCACCTCAGTAATCGCCGAAGCGATCGGTCTGCGGATTGTAGAAGTAGGGGCGGTAATCGAAGCTGATCCCGTCGAGGAAGGGATTATCCAGTCGCAACAGTCGGCGCTGGGAGAGTTTGGCAAAGGTGATGGCCGGGCCAAAGCTCTTGCGCCACAGCGCCTGTAGCGAGCCATCCTGCCACGCCAACTGCAACCCCCGCTCGACCCGCTGCAACGCCTCGCGATTGTTGGGATTGGTGTAGAAAACCCGGGGCAGCGGGTAGTAGATCACCAGCGCGTCATCCACCAGCAGGTCCGTCATCTCCTTGTGGGTCAGCTGCTCGCTGCGCAGCTCGCTCACCCCGCGGCAGAAGAGATCGAAGCGGCCCCGCGCCACCATTTTGAACAGCTTCTCGTACCCCTCCACTTCCACCACCTCCATCCCGGCGTAACGCAGGATGTCCACATCCAGCCACCCCTTGCCCTGACCGAAGGTGAACTGGCGCAGCCCCTTGAGGTCGGTCACTTTGCTCACCGCCCCCTTTTGCTGCGGGCTGACAAAACAGATGCGGTAGCTGACGATCCCCAGATGGATGGGAAAACGGACATAGGCGAGCCCCAGATCCTCGCGGGTGCTGCTGTAGCTGTCCATTACAAAGAGGTTGGGATAGCTGTCGAGCTGCATGCTGAGCCGCTCGCGCGCCTTGGTCATGGGCGGCGCAGGCTCCAGCAAATAGTCGCCAAACTGCTCACGGGTCTTGTCGAGGGCGAGCCGCAGCAGCTCCCGATCATAAGTGGTACGCGGATCCCGCTCGCTCTCCGGGCTGATATGGGTAAACCGGGTGGCCGCCTGTCCGGTCAGCGACAACACGCAGAGCAGAGCGGCAGCCAGCAGATGCAGGGGTGACATAAACCGCGCCTTGGCTGAAAGGGTACTTTCAGTGTAGCCCTGAGCGTGGGTGCCCAACCGTGGCGCGGCCTGTGCGAGGATAAGCAACACGACAAACAGGGGGACGCGGGCAGATATCCTCACGAGACACATCGCCCTCAGGCCACCACAGGCCCGGAGGGCAGGTTCACACCGTGCCCGGCACTACTCTTCGCCGATGGGAGCGGCGATCCACTTCATCAGCGTCAGCATATCCTGCGGCGCCACGCCGACCGAGAGACCACGCTTGCCGCCGCTCACCAGGATCTCGTCAAACTGCAGTGCCGACTCGTCGAGCACGGTGGGCAGCAGTTTCTTCTGGGCCAGCGGGCTGATGCCACCCACCTTGTAACCGGTCAGCTTCTCCGCTTCCGCCGGTTTCATCATCTCCACCTTCTTGAGGCCAGTCGCCTTGGCCAGCTGCTTCAGACTGCACATGCCGGATGAGGGAACGATGGCCACCACCGCCTGCTTGTCGTGATGGGCGACCAGGGTCTTGAACACCTGCGCCTCCGGCAGCCCGAGCTGGGTCGCGGCATGCTTGCCGAAATCGTCGTGGGCTTCGCACTCGTAGGGGTAGAGCTTGTGGGGGATTTTGAGCTTCTTCAGCAGGCTGATGGCAGGAGTCATGATGGTTGCCTTGAATCGAATCGCATAAAAACAAGGCCAAACAGTCTGCTCCTCACTCTGGGGTGATGCAAGGGGGGATGGAAGTTGCAAGGGCCATTGACTGGCCGCCATGCCATGCACGCTGGCGGCGAGCGACCAGAACACTTGACCAAACAGAGTCCAAACGGGTATTGCTTTAACCCTTTGACGCCGCCACAACCCATACCGCAGGAGCCCATATGCAACTAACCCTACCCCAACCGCCTCAGGACGATGATGTTGAAGCGCTGCGCATTGGCCTGACGGGCTACAACGTAAGCCAGGCAGGCCCTCAACTGTACGAACTTCGGCACGAGCGGATCGCCAGCTTTATCAAGGATAAAGAGGGCAAGGTACACGGCGGCATCATCGCCGACATCAAGTGGGGCTGGCTGCACGTCGACTGGCTCTGGATCGACGAAAGCATCCGCCGCGACGGCTGGGGCGGCCGCCTGCTCGGCGCCATGGAGCAGTACGCCCAAAGCAAAGGCATCACCAACTACCATCTGGAAACCACCAGTTTTCAGGCCCTCCCCTTCTACCAGAAGCAGGGTTACGAAGTCTTTGGCCAGCTGCCCGATATGCCGCCGGGGCATGTGAGTTATTTTTTGAAGAAGCAAGGCATTTGTAATGAATAAAATTTACAAATACATGAAATTCAGACCTGATTTTTTTAAAAAACCTAGCCTTAGGTTAAGTCAACGCTGTGCATTGAATGACCCTTTTGAGCTCAGCCCGGACCAAGATACACTAGATAAAATATTAGAAGATGCTCATCGAGAGGATTTCTTCCAGCAAATTTCTGAATATGCAAGTGATGAAGGATTTGATGATACAGGGATCATCTCTTTCACGGAAAGTTATAATAACTTATTGATGTGGTCTCACTACGCTGACGAGCATAAGGGTATTGTTATTGAGTTTGACTACCATGCTTTGAAGACTCACTTCAATAAAATACTATCCGTGAGCAACTCTATTGAACGTGTATTATATAATAGATAAAGACATGAGGTACTACCATGTACCACTTCACCCAAAAGAAACTTATTAACTAAGAGTGATGATTGGATTTATGAAAAAGAACATCGAGTAATAACTAAAGTATCGAATGCAGATTACTTTGTCATTAATAAAGAAGCCTATGAATATATTCTTGATTTCTATGATGAAAGCTACCTTGAACTGCTTAATGTCGAGAAATACAAAGGGATGATAAAGATCTCCATCAATCATCAAGCATGCCACTTAATGGATCAGCAAGAAAAAGATGGCAGCTCCACTGACGATATGGAAGAGATGCGATTTTCTCCAAGCAATACTATATTAAACGAACTACTTTCTTTTATCGCAGCAACACCAACCTCCATTTTTCTTTTTGATATACCAATAGAATGTATCACTGGAATATTTTTAGGCTGTAGATTAACGGAATCAGACAAGTCAACGCTACGTGAAGTAGCTTGCGAAAATACATTATTTAATAGAATACCTTGTTATCAAGCTAGTTTAAGCAAGCATGAATTCGCCTTGATTTTTGAAGAAACCTACCACTCATGCTCAACAACGTAGACGTAGTAGGCGTAGGGTGCAATGAACGAAGTGAATTGCACCTCTACCTTCATAACGATCATAACGAAAGTGGTGCAATGTGCTCCGCTTATTTAACCCTACGTTAACCACGTTAATGCCGTTTATTTATTGTCGTGTGGCACTTCATATTCTGACGTGGCGGTATCCCCCCAAGATAATGGATACCGGCCCTGTTGTACCCAACGATGGAAAGTGGAATATGGCCAATCTTTCGGGGCTGTTACCAATCCATGTTTGACGGGATTGATATGGATGTAATCAAGATGGTGATTGAAATCTTCCTGATTACGGATCAGATGATCCCAATAACGTCGCTGCCAAATACCCCGCTCGCCACGCTGCCAACGAGATTCTGAGCGAGTCTCCGAATTGGGGATTGCTCGTGAAAACTTGCTTTTGATTTGGCGCCAGCGCAACGGAAAATTGGTATCCCCTTCCGGCAACTCCAGCAAGGCATGCAGATGTTCGGGCAAGACAACCCAGCCGTGGATCCGGAATGGATGACGCTCTTGCACCTCTCTGACAACCGACCTCAGCAGATCGATCCGCTCGACCAGTAAATGGTTGTTCTGACGCTCAGCCAGCACGACCGTAAAAAACCAGGTTCCCCCCGGTTGCCATGCCCGTTTGTAATTTGCCATGCCTTACCCAACCCACAATCAAACATGTTGTTAAATGTGGTTCAAACGAAGCAAAACGTAGGGTGTAATGAACGAAGTGAATTGCACCTCTCGTCACAATCGCGGTGCAATGCGCTTCGCTTATTGCACCCTACGACCACTCCCTGAGGTTATGGCGGGCACGGTTTTGGTTCCCCCTCTTATTCGCTGAGGCGAGTCCGCTTGTCCAGGCCGCGAGACAGGATGTCGAGCGAGCGGCGCCGGGCCATGGATGGCCCGTCGGCGCGTGCCGTCGGACAAGCGGGTGAGCCGAAGGAACCCGACGAAGTCGGGCGAATAAGCGGGGGAGAAGACCTTTGGTGACTTTGGGTCTTTCCAAAGTCACTCGCCCCGGCCCGAAGGGCGGGCGAAACCCCGTCGAGGCCAGCGGCCTCGCGTCCTGCACGGCGAAGCCGTGCCATCGACAATCTCCTCGGACGATTACGCCTGACGGCTAATCGACCCTACGATTGCACGGCGCAGCCGTGCCTGCTTGCCACAGGCACGGAGTCTGGCTGGACGCTGGGATGCCACCGGCAAAGGGGGGCATGGCCGCCCCTATCGGCCCAAGAAGGGCTCCCAGTCCTTGAACACCGGCTGCAACCCCGCCTGCCGCACGGCGGCGGCCACCTCTCCTACCGGCCTGTCGTCGTGGATGGCGAACTGCTCCAGCTCCTCTTTATCCCCCTCGGCATAGCCACCCGGTTGGGTGCGCGACTCGGCAGACATCTGGGTGATGCCAAGGCGCACCGCGCCGTTGCGAAAGGTGGCTGACTCGCGGGTGGAGAGTGACAAATCCAGCGTGGGCGAGAAGAGACGCCAGGCGCAGATAAGCTGGGCCAGCTGGCGATCCGACATGACCACGGCAGGTTCCAGCCCACCGGTGCAGGGGCGCAGGCGCGGGAAGGAGAGCGAGTAGCGGCTCTGCCAGTGGTGACGCTCAAGCCAGCTCAGATGCTCGGCGACAAAGTAGCTGTCGGCACGCCAGTCCGAGGAGAGGCCGATGAGCGCCCCCAGCCCGATCTTGTCGATACCGGCACGGCCGAGCCGATCCGGCGTGGCGAGACGCCATGCGATGTCCCGCTTGTTGCCGCGCAGGTGATGGCGGGCGTAGGTGGGGGCGTGGTAGGTCTCCTGATAGACCATGACGGCATCAAGGCCGAGGGTTTTCAGTTCGGCATAGTCGGCCTGCGAGAGGGGCTGAACCTCCATCCCCACCGTGCTGAAGTGGCGGCGAATGATGGGCATCACCTCGCGAAAATAGGCGAGCCCCACCTTGTGTTCATGCTCGCCGGTCACCAGCAGCACGCTGTCAAAACCGCGCGCCTTGATGGCCAGACACTCGCGCTCAATCTCCTCTTTATTCAAGGTCTTGCGCTTGAGGCGATTGCTCATGGAGAAGCCGCAGTAGGTGCAATCGTTGGCGCACAGGTTCGACAGATAGAGCGGCACATAGAAGCCGATGGTGTTGCCAAAACGCTGGCGGGTCAGCTGCTCGGCCTCGGCAGCCATCTGCGGCAGATAGGCTTCGGCGGCTGGGGAGATCAACGCCATAAAATCGCTCAGGGTGCGGCGGGGGGCACTCAGCGCCCGCTCTACATCGGCGGCGGTCTTGGCGCGGATCTGCATGCCGATATCGTCCCACTCAAGTTCGTACCAGCGGTCGAGAAAGGAAGGCTCCTTAGCCCTTACACCCAGTGCCCTCACCCCCAGCCCCTCTCCCAGAGGGAGAGGGGGGCGAACACTTAGCTGATCATCTGGTACGGAGCCCATAGCCGAAGCATCTATCTCCTCTAAACCCTGGTTCATAACGCCCCCAGAAAATCGGTCAGCGGGCTGGAGGCTTGGGCCTGCAGGGCGCGGGCACCAAGGCCAGCTTCATAGGCGCTGCGGCCGGCACTGCAAGCCAGCGCAAAGGCGCGGCCCATGGCGACCGGATCGCCGCTCACCGCGATGGCGGTGTTGACCAGCACGGCATCGGCGCCCAGCTCAAAGGCGGCGGCGGCGTGGCTCGGCGCACCGATCCCCGCATCCACCACCACAGGCACATTGGCCTGCTCGACGATGATGGAGAGAAACTCCCGGGTCACCAGCCCCTGATTGGAACCGATGGGCGCGCCGAGCGGCATCACGGCGGCGCAGCCCACCTCTTCGAGCCGTTTGCAGAGCACGGGGTCGGCACCGCAGTAGGGCAGCACCACAAAGCCCTCTTTCACCAGCTGCTCGGCGGCTTTCAGCGTCTCGATGGGGTCTGGCAGCAGATAGCGCGGGTCGGGGTGGATCTCCAGCTTCAGCCAGTTCGTCCCCAGCGCCTCGCGGGCGAGATGGGCGGCAAATACCGCCTCGGCGGCGGTCTTGGCGCCGGAAGTGTTGGGCAGCAGCTTGACCCCGAGTTGTAGCAAGGGGCTGAGGATATCGTCGTGGGCCTTGCCCGGTTCGAGCCGCTTGATGGCCATGGTGACCAGTTGGGAACCACTCGCCTCGATGGCGGCGGCCATCAGATCCGGGCGGGCAAACTTGCCGGTGCCGGTAAAGAGGCGCGAAGAGAAGGTGTGATCGGCAATTTTCAGCATGTCAGCCTCCGGCCACAGTGGTAAGAAGAGATGAAGTTCCACCGCAAGGCAGCACGCTCGAATATGGGACTGTGAGCATCATGGGTCAGCCTCCCGCTATGGCGGTAAAGAGGTGAAGTTCGTCCCCGTCATTGAGACGGGTCTCGGCCCAGCGGCCACGGGGCAGCACGGCGCCGTTAAGGGCCACCGCCACTCCTTGGGGATTAACGTCTTGCGCCGCCAGCAGGTCGGCCACGCTCTGTCCTGCCGCCAGCGGCTGGGCTTTATCGTTGAGTCGAATGGTGAGGGTCATGGGGTGATCTCCTTATCGAGTGTCGCGCATCGGCGCTGCCCACAAACCGGGCAATCGGGATCGGGGGCCAGCGTGAGGGTCTGCCACTGATGGGTCAACGCATCGAAACGGCGCAATGTGCCCGCGACCGGGCTTGGCATCCCGAGCAGCAGTTTCAGTGCCTCCAGCGCCTGCAAAGAGCCCATCACTCCGACCAGCGGGCCGGTGACGCCGCTGGTCTCGCAGCTCTGGGCGAGCTTGGTATCCAGCGGATAGAGGCAGGCGTAGCAGGCGTGCTCACTGCTGGTTCGCGCCATCAGCTGCCCCTGCCAACCCACTGCGGCGGCGGAGATCCAGGGCTTGCCCTGAGCCACGCAGGCGACGTTGATGGCCTGGCGGGTGGCAAGGTTGTCACAGCAGTCGATCACCAGATCTACCTCGGCCACAAACTCCGGCAGGCTGGCGGCATCGAGTCGCTGGTTGATGGCAATCAGCTCCACCAGCGGGTTGTGGGCGGCCAACCGCTCGCGGGCCAGCTCCGCCTTGGAGTGGTTAACTGCCTCGGAGTCGAACAGGATCTGGCGCGGCAGATTGCTGGAATCGACCGTATCGCCATCGGCGAGCCACAAGGTGCCCACACCGGCGCCAGCCAGATAGAGGGCCAGCGGCGAGCCGAGCCCGCCGAGGCCCACGATCAGCACCGATTTATCCTTGAGCCGCGCCTGCCCTTCTTCACCCACTTCCGCCAGCATCAGCTGACGGCCGTATCGCAAATACTCAACATCAGAGAGCATGTTCCACCTCCCTTATGGCTGAGGCCGAGCGTGGCTCATCCCCTGCCCCCACGGCCGCGAGCAGCCGTTCGGTCGCCCCCTGCCAGTCGTCGCTGGCAGTGATGGCCGAGACCAGCGCGATACTGCCGACCCCACTTGCCTTGACCGCCGCCACCCGCTCCTCGCTGATGCCGCCAATGGCCACCGTCGGCCACTCCGCCATCAGGGCGCGGTAGCGATGCAGCCGCACCAGCCCCTGCGGGCGCGAAGGCATCGCCTTGGTGTTGGTCGGGAAGATATGACCCAGCGCCATATAGGAGGGGGCCAGTTCGCGCGCCCGCATCAGCTCGAAGTAGCCGTGGGTGGAGATGCCAAGGCGCAGCCCGGCCGCCTGAATGGCGGCGAGATCGGCGGTTTCCATATCCTCCTGCCCCAGGTGCACGCCCCAAGCCCCCGCCTCGATGGCCTGCTGCCAGTAGTCGTTGATAAAGAGCCGCGCCCCATGGCGGCGACCGAGCGCTACCGCATCGCGAATGGCCGGTGCCACCTGAGCGGCAGGCAGATTCTTGATCCGCAGCTGGATGGTCTTGACCCCCAGCCCCAGCAGGCGGCGCAGCCACTTGACCGAATCGACCACCGGATAGAGACCGAGGTTGTGTTCGGTCGGCGCGAAGGGGCCATCCGGCAGGCGGGCGCAGCTTGTCTCATAAAGGCCGAAACGACGGTCGAGCGGTGATCCCGCCAGCACGACGCAGGGGAAGTGAGCCATCTCGGCGGGCCAGCCGAGATGGGCGATGGGGCCCGGGCCTTCCCCCACCCCCTGCGCCGCCGCCAACCCCTGTTGCAGGTAGGCTCGCGCCAGGGTGATGGCGTCCTCCACCGGATAATCCTGCGCTACCACGGCGGCAATGGCGCTGGCGTAGCAGCAGCCGGTGCCGTGGCCGTGGCGGGTATTCAGGCGCGGCGCCGCCAGCCAGAACTCGCGGGTCTCGTCCTGGTAGTAATCGAGGCAGAGATCGCCGCTCCACTCCAGATGGCCCCCCTTGACCAGCACGGCGCGGGCGCCGAGTTCGCGCAGGCGGCGGGCGGCGAGGCGCACCAGTTCGGGGCTGCTGACCGGCAGTCCGGTCAGGGCTTCCAGCTCGGGGCCGTTGGGGGTGATGAGCGACAGACGTGGCAACAGCTGCTCGCGCACCGCCTCCAGCATATTGGGCTCCGCCATCGGGGTGCCGGTGCTGGCAATGGCCACCGGATCGTAGACCACGAAGGGCGCCTCGATGGCAGCCAGTCGGCGGGCCAGCACCTCGACGTGAAGCCGGGTTGGCAGCAGGCCGATCTTGATGGCGGCAGGCGGCAGATCGACGCCAAGGGCGTCGATCTGGGCGGTGAAGGTCTGCATCAGCACCGGGTCGACCATCTTCACCGCCACCGAGTTCTGGGCGGTAATGGCAGAGATGACCGAGCAGCCGTGCACGCCGAGGTCGTGCAATGTGTGCAAGTCGGCCTGAATGCCGGCGCCGCCGCCGGAGTCGGAACCCGCTATGGTCCAGACAACTGGGCGAGAGTCGGTCACGGGCGACAGGTCGGCGGGGCTGACAGCCCCGCTTGCGCTACTCACGCCTCCTCCCCTGCGGCCTGTTTCAGCGCAGCCGCCTGATGGTAGATCTCGCCACCGGTCTCCTTGAAGGTCTCGGCCATGCGGGCCATGCCGCTCTCCACCTGAGCCACCACCTGCTCCTGCCGGCCATCCATACCGACCAGCTTGATCTCCACCGCCTCAAGCTTCGCCGCGTAGTCACGCACGTCCTGAGTGATCTTCATGGAGCAGAACTTGGGCCCGCACATGGAGCAGAAGTGGGCCACCTTGCCGGACTCCTGCGGCAGGGTCTCGTCGTGGTAGGCGCGGGCGGTGTCGGGATCCAGCGCTAGGTTGAACTGATCTTCCCAGCGGAACTCGAAACGCGCCTTCGACATGGCGTTGTCGCGGATCTGGGCGCCCGGGTGCCCCTTGGCCAGATCCGCAGCGTGAGCGGCGATCTTGTAGGTAATCAGCCCCTGCTTCACGTCTTCCTTGTTGGGCAGTCCCAGATGCTCCTTGGGAGTGACGTAGCAGAGCATGGCGCAGCCATACCAGCCGATGAGCGCGGCGCCGATGCCGGAGGTGAAGTGATCGTAACCGGGCGCGATGTCGGTGGTGAGCGGGCCCAGCGTATAGAACGGCGCCTCGTGGCAGTGCTCCAGCTGCTCGGTCATGTTGCGCTCGATCATGTGCATCGGCACGTGGCCGGGGCCCTCGATCATCACCTGCACGTCGTACTCCCACGCAATCTTGGTGAGCTCGCCCAAGGTGCGCAGCTCGGCGAACTGGGCCTCGTCGTTGGCGTCATAGACGGAGCCGGGGCGCAGACCGTCGCCCAGCGACAGGGCCACGTCATAGGCGGCGCAGATCTCGCAGATTTCGCGGAAGTGCTGGTAGAGGAAGTTCTCTTTATGGTGGGAGAGGCACCACTTGGCCATGATGCTGCCGCCACGCGACACGATGCCGGTGAGGCGCTTGGCGGTCATCGGCACGAAGCGCAGCAGGACGCCGGCGTGGATGGTGAAATAGTCCACCCCCTGCTCGGCCTGCTCCAGCAGGGTGTCGCGGAACAGCTCCCAGGTGAGGTCTTCGGCGATGCCGTTGGTCTTCTCCAGCGCCTGATAGATGGGCACGGTACCGATGGGGACAGGGCTGTTGCGCAGGATCCACTCGCGGGTCTCGTGGATATAGCGGCCGGTGGAGAGATCCATGACGGTGTCGGCGCCCCAGCGGGTCGACCAGACCAGCTTCTCCACCTCCTCTTCGATGCTGGAGGTGACCGCCGAGTTGCCGATGTTGGCGTTGATCTTCACCAGAAAATTGCGGCCGATGATCATCGGCTCCGCTTCCGGGTGGTTGATGTTGCTGGGGATGATGGCGCGACCGGCGGCCACCTCATCACGCACGAATTCGGGGGTGATGTTCTGGGGCAAACGGGCACCGAAATCACGGCCCGGATGCTGGGTGCGCAGGAGCTCGGAGCACACCCGCTCGCGCCCCATGTTCTCGCGAATGGCGATAAATTCCATCTCGGGAGTGACGATACCGGCACGGGCGTAGTGGAGCTGGGTGACCCGGCGGCCCGGTTTGGCACGACGCGGTTTCGGCAGATGCTCGAAGCGCAGGTGATCCAGCCCCTCGTCGGCCAGCCGCTCCTGAGTGAAGGTGGAGCTGAGCCCCGGCAGCTCGTCGGTATCATCCCGCTCCAGCACCCAGTTCTCCCGCAGGCGCGGCAGGCCGTGGCGCACATCGATGGCGACCCCCTCCTCCCCGTAACGGCCCGAGGTGTCGTAGACCGGCACCGGCTCGTTGGGCTCGAACCGGGGATCTTCTTTGGTGCCGCCGACGAAGGTGTCGGCCAGCTGGATCTCCCGCAGCGGGACACGGATATCTGCGCGGGAGCCTTCGATAAAGATGCGGCGGGAGTTGGGGTGAGCTATCCCCTTGAGGCTGTCGATAAAGGCCTGGGCGCTGGAGCGCTGCTCGCGGCGGCTGGATTTGGCGATATCAGATACGGAAGTAGACATAGCAAAACTCACATTAACTGGTTGAAGTTATGGGTGTTTGCTTGTCTGGAGTTCGAGGAGAAGATGAACTTGCGGCGGGGTGTTTATCTCGGGAGGGAGTGCGCGCGGGATGGATCTCCGCGCTGCTGTTCTGCCATTTCCCGCTCTCTGCACGCTGTGGGCAAGACGCCCCACGTGCTGGACAACCGGACGGGACAGACTCCCTCCTGTGCGCCCTGACCCATCAGGGTTACCCCTTCGATGAGCGGAAGAGGCTTGTCCCTCCTCCGGCGCGGTAACCCGCAAGTTACCCTTGTTCCCTTCGCAGGTTTTAACCTGATCAGGTTCCACGGATCCCGAATTAACGGTCTCAGCTTCACGTCGTTCGACGGTCAGCACTCCGACAAGATGGCGCCAGTATAAGGGGGAAAATCTAAAGCACAAGCCGTTAACAATCTGGCCAACACGCCTCTTTCAACAAATGAGTGAACGATGCCTCGCTCACGGGGCCACCCCAAACAAAGGTCAAACCTGCGTTGGCATCACCTTGGCACGCCACAGGTTCCCGCTGTGATCATTCAGGGACAAGAGGACAAAAAGAGGGAAAATCGAGGGACACAGAGCAAGAGCAGCGTCTTGCGCAGAACAGAAACAGGCCCCTATGAAAGGGGCCTGCGAGGGAGGTTATTGAACCGGAACTATGGTCAGGGATACGTTGCCAAACCCTTCGTTGGCAAGGGCCTCGCTGTCCAGATCCACACCGGTAAGCGCCACCTCATCGGCAGAGGCACTGCGCAGCTGGGCAGCCTTCGCGGAACGAGTCTGGGGCTGACCAATCTCGATATCGCCGGCAAACTGGCTCTCGGCATAGAAGTCACCGGTCACTGCCGAACGGATCGGGCGCAGCACACGACCCAGGTTATTCTGCATGGTCGACAAACCATACTCGCTGATGGTCCAGTTCCAGTCCCACCACTTCACTTCACCCGGGATATAACGCTTGTCCCACTGGTAACGGATGCTGCTTGCCTTGTCGCGGAACGGGCCGACGGCAAAGGTGTGCTCCCAGGTCGGACGATTCTCCGGATGGGTATACCAGGCATTGCCGCCCCAACGCAGGAAGCCCTTCATGGTCAGGTCATAATTGACCTCGGCCTTGAACTCGTAGGGGTAGGAGATGTTGGACTTGTAGAGCGCAACCCGCACCGGCAGGCTGGAGTGAGGCGGCACCGTGGGGCGTGCTTCAACCGAGACGGTCTCGGTCGTCGACCCCCCTTTCTGGGAAGCCCAGCTCTGGCTCGCAGCGATCTCGATGGCCAGTTCGGTTTCCCCCACCAGCGGCCACTGAAACTTGTTCTTGGTGGTCACCTTCTCGCTCAGGCTGTAGGTGTCGGTCTTCGACCAGTTGGTGGCCTTGTCGTACTTCAGGGTCACCACCACCTGCTGAGGCAGATCCGTGTAGTTGGTCGCATTGGCCGTGATGGTCTTGACCAGTTGCTTGCCGCTCTCGGTGACCTGACCATGGCTGAAGGAGTCGGGTTCCAGGGTATATGAGAAGTTGCTTACCTTGATGGAACTCTTCTCCCCGCAACGATATCCGGAGCAGCCGCCATCATTATTTCCCTTTATCAGCCAGCCATCGCCAACCCGGGTAACATCCATATCTTCCCCGACATAGGGGCTATGATTTCCACCCACCCAGGCGTATCCCAAATAATGGGCGAGATAACTGACTGGCTTGATAAAATAATCATTGTCGTGGACAAGCCGCCATTGCACATCGACCTCATCACCCGCCGGAATATTCCAGTCAGAGAGTGTTGGTATTTCTCCTGAAACCGGTGAATTTGGATAGCACCAGGTTTCTCCGGCAGTGCCCTGTTTGATTTCGCCATTATATCCCGGCCCCATAATCACCCAGCGATCAGCCAGCCCGGTGATCTGCCACTGCCCCATGCGGCTGACCAGATTACCCTTGATACTCATGGCTTCATCGCGGGTCAGAGGACGGTAACCACTGGCACAGACGCCCGTGCCAAGACCAGCCCACTTGACCTGATCAGGGTAGACAGGTTCAGCCGCCTGCACCTGAGCGAGCATCAATGAAGACGCCAAAAACGCCAGATTGGCGGTAATTATTCTATTCATCATTTATCCCTCTTTCAGACATACGATAATTGTTATTGTGTAGAAATATCCTTTTTCATTTGACAGGTATGGACTCCGACAAAACCTGACACAAATAAAATAAACCACCAAAAAACATCCATGACAAACAAAATAATGGTGGTATAAGAAAATAATTAGAGTGATGACTTTATTGAGGAATAAATCATAAATATTGTGGCAGCCATTATTTAATGGCTGCCGCAATATGGTGAAACCATATTAAATAAGAAGATGCTGAATTACTCTTCCGGATTGATCACTTCAATTCCCTGCAATATTCCATCCGCCGAACGGATCAATACCAGCTCGCTCCCGGCATGCAGATCGGCGGCCGAACCGTTAACCCAGCGCACCAGCGGATTGAGTGGCACAGTGCCCAGGGTTGCCAGCGTGAGCTGCCGGTCATCGAAGGATTGCAGGCGATCTTGCGCCCGCTGCCAGGGCAGATTGGCCAGCGGGGCTCTGGCGGCCAGCAGCTCAATCCGGGTGGCAACGCCATCGGCCACCAGCAGGGCGAGCTGGTCGCCGGGTTTGAGTGGCTGTGGCCAAATCTCCCCCTGCCGCCAGACGGCGGCACTGCCCTGCTCCACTTCGGCCCCCTGAAATTGCAGGCGGATGCCATCGCTGTGCTCCAGCTCCACCAGCCACAATTCGTCGGCTCCCGCCTGCGCCGCCCAGAGCGGCACACCCAGCATCCATGCACACCACTTTCTCGATTGTTCCATCTTCGTTCGTCCCTGAACAAAAAGCCCATGCTGGACAAGCATGGGCTTCATTCGGGAGCATTTCTAATCGGAACGCAGAGATCGGATCAGTCATCCTCGCGGCAGCGGCTCAGACGCATGCCGTCAAACTTGCACTCCAGCTCGAGCCAGCGCCCTTCAAACGGCGCCAGACTGTTGTCCGAGGTGGTGTAGCCCCAGATCCGCCCCCCTTCGACCAGCCCCTCCAGATCCATCTCGTCCTTGTCATCTTCGTCGAGGGCTTCGACCTTGCGTACATAGCGCACGCCGTTCTCCACCACCCCCTTCATCTCGACCCAGGTACCGCCGAGATCATCCTCGTTGAGCCAATCCTTGAAGCGGGTCTGGTCGTCGATCACGAACGGCATGCCGTTGACCATCAACTGGCCAAGCTGCCAGGTAGTGCGGCCGGTCAGTTTGAATTCGGTCGCCTGTGCGGTGCCAAGTGGCAACAAGATCAGCAACAGGAGGGCGCAGAGAGACTTCTTCATCAGGGATCCTCGGGGTTACACTGGCAAACAGGATGCCGAATCCGGTGTGAAAAGAGCGTGAAACGCTCGCCAACCAGGAGAGCAAAGCATGAAGATTTTGGTAGTGGAAGACAATCCTCAGGTGGCGGAAACCATCATGGATTATCTGGAGCTGGCCGGTCACCGCCTCGATTGTGCCTATCACGGTCAGGCGGCGCTGCAACTGCTGGAGGATCAGCGTTTCGACGTCATCATCATGGATGTGATGATGCCGCGCCTCGATGGCCTCAGCACGGTGGTGCGCCTGCGCGAGCAGGGGATTGCCACTCCCGTGCTGTTTCTCACCGCCCGCGACAGCCTGGAAGACAAGCTGGCAGGCTTCAAGGCGGGAGGGGATGACTATCTGGTCAAACCGTTCGCCATGGAGGAGCTGGAGGTGCGGCTGCAAGCTCTGAGCCTGCGAGGCCCTCGCGGCGATGTGGGGGCCATCAGCTTTGGCGATCTGACGGTCGATGTCGCCAGCGGCCGCGCCACCCGCGCCGGTGAGCCCCTCAAGCTCGGCAAGATCCCGTTCCGGATCCTCGCCCTGCTAGCCCGCCGCGCCCCCGCCATCGTCAGCCGTCAGGAAGTACTCGACACCGTCTGGGGCGATGAGGAGCCCGACTCCGATGCCCTGCGCAGCCATATCTACGCCCTGCGCAACGCGCTGGACAAACCCTTCCCCACTCCCATGCTGGAGACCCTGCACGGCCAGGGCTACCGACTGGTGAGCGCATGAGCCTGCCGAGCCTGCGCCGCCGCTTGATCATGGCGCTCGGTGGCGCCGGGGTGGTGCTGCTGATCCTGCTCTCCGGCCTGATGCTGGTGGCCGAAGACAAGATGGAAGAGCTGAGCCTGCGCCACTGGCTGGAAGCCGAAGTGACCCGCTACAGCGATGACTGGCTGCGACTCGGCCCGGCTGCGGCGGCTCCGAGCCCCAGACAGTTCTCCAGCTACTGGACCGAGGCGGGCCGCTTGCCCAAGTGGTTGAAGCCCTACCAGACTCCCGGCTTTTTCGAGCACCAACTGGGCAAGGAGGACAAACACTTTCTGGTGGCCCGTCACCCCTCCGGCGAGGGACTGCTCTATCTGGTGTTCAACGACGACGCCGACGACTACCTCGACCCCTACGAGGACAAGCTGCATCTGGCGACCCGGCTGATCGGGGTGACCCTGCTGCTGGGCTGCCTCGGCTTCGGCATCTGGCTGGTGCGCCATATCACGGGGCCGCTGCAACGGCTGCAACAGAGGGTCGCCCACCTCACCCCGGATCAAGCGGATTTCGAACCCGATGCCCCCTGGCAGGAGCTGCGGGACATCGAGCTGGCGCTGCTGGCCGGCAAGCAGGAGGTGAGCGCCGTATTCGCTCGCGAGCAGGAGTTCAGTCGCTTCGCTAGCCACGAGCTGCGCACCCCCAACATGGTGATCCAGGGCTCGGCCGCGCTGCTTGGCAAGGTGACGGATCTGCCCGCACCGGCCGCCCGCGCCACCACCCGCATCCGCGCCGCCGCCGACGAGATGGCACTGCTCACCGAGACCTTCCTGCTGCTGGGCCGCAAGGAGGCAGTGGAGCGACCGCTGCAGCAGGTGACCCCGCTGATCCGTCAGGAGCTGGCCCGCCTCGCTCCGCTGTTGCAGCGGGAGGCACTCGATATCCGGCTTAATCTGGACGAGAGCAGCGAAGTAAACGCCCCCCTCTCCCTGCTCGCCATCGCCCTCGGCAACCTGCTGAAAAATGCCCTGAGCTACGCCGAGGGACATATCGACATCGAGCTGTGTGGCCCAGTGCTCACCATCAGCAACCCGACGGCGGCGGCACCGGATCAGATCCTCGGCTACGGCTGTGGCCTCACCATCATCCAGCGCATCTGCGAGAAGCTGGGCTGGCAGATCGACACCCGGCTGGAGGATGGCGTATTTAGCGCTCGGCTGGCGATGATCGCCGCCGGAGAGTTCCCTCTCCCTTTGGGAGAGGATTAGGGTGAGGGCGCAGTGGCACCGCCAACCCACCAGCCAGATAGCAACAAGGCGCCCGAGGGCGCCCTGTTTCTATCTGACGGCTGCAAGCCCGAGGCTCACTCCGCCGGTTTGTTCTTGCGGCTCGCCTTGAGTTCGAGGAACTCGATGATCTTGCCGGCCACATCCTTGCCGGAGGCGGCTTCCACCCCTTGCAGGCCGGGGGAAGAGTTGACCTCCAGCACCAGCGGGCCGCGGGCGCTGCGCAGGATATCTACCCCCGCCACATCCAGCCCCATGATCTTGGCGGCCTGCACCGCGGTAGCGCGCTCTTCCGGGGTGATCTTGATCGCCTCGGCGGTGCCGCCACGGTGCAGGTTGGAGCGAAACTCCCCCGGCTGGGCCTGGCGGCGCATGGCGGCAACCACCTTGCCGTTGACCACCAGACAGCGGATATCGGCGCCATTGGCCTCGCGGATATACTCCTGCACCAGAATGTTGTTGTTGGTCTGGATAAAGGCCTCGATCACGCTCTCGGCGGCTTTCTGGGTCTCGCAGAGCACCACGCCAATCCCCTGGGTTCCCTCCAGCAGTTTCACCACCAGCGGCGCCCCGCCCACCATGGTGATGAGGTCGGGCACGTCGTGGGTGCTGTGGGCATAGCCGGTGATGGGCAGGCCGATACCGTGGCGGGAGAGCAGCTGCATCGCCCGCAGCTTGTCGCGGGAACGGCTGATGGCCACCGAGCTGTTGAGGGCCATGGTGTTCATCATCTCGAACTGGCGCAGCACGGCGGTGCCGTAGGCGGTAATGCTGGCACCGATCCGGGGGATCACGGCGTCATAACTTCCCAGCTCCCCACCCTCGTAGTGAATGGAGGGGTTGTGGGAAGCGATGTTCATATAGCAGCGCAGGGTGTCGAGCACCTCTACCTGATGACCGCGCGCCTGTGCCACCTCGACCAGACGGCGGGTGGAGTAGTTTTTCGGCTCACGGGATAAAATGGCGATCTTCATGACAATTCCGCTAGAAGGCTGTGCCTGGGCAGGATGGGGCGGGAGAGTATAAGGTGCCACAGCGCCAAGACAACGCCAATTGTTTATCCTGACAACAAGACAAACCACACCAAACCGCACGCTACCACATCACTGTGACCAACAGGTTAAACGGCGGCTCTGCGCAGGTTGTTCAACCCGAGCAAGGATGCCGCCGTTTCTCGTTAAAGATCAACCGATGTCACGCGGGAGTCAGTTCAGGTTTGGCCCCAACCAGCGTTCGGCCTCTGCCAGCGTCATCCCCTTGCGAACGGCGTAATCTTCCACCTGATCTTGCTGGATCTGCGCCACCGCGAAGTATTTGCTCTCGGGATGGGAGAAGTACCAGCCCGACACCGCCGCCCCCGGCCACATGGCGTAGGATTCGGTGAGCTGCATGCCGATAGCCTGCTCCACCTCCAGCAGCTCCCAGATGCTCCCCTTCTCGGTGTGCTCCGGGCAGGCCGGATAACCGGGAGCCGGGCGGATGCCCTGATAGTTCTCGCGGATCAGCTCCTCGTTGCTGAGGGCCTCGTCCGGGGCATAACCCCAGTGCACCTTGCGCACCTGCTCGTGCAGGTACTCGGCAAAGGCCTCGGCCAGACGGTCGCACACCGCCTGAATAAGGATGGCGTTGTAGTCATCGTGCTGCGCCTTGTAGGCCCTGGCGATGGCCTCCTCACCGATACCGCCGGTCACCGCGAAGGCGCCGATCCAGTCGGGCTTGCCGCTCTCTTTCGGCGCCACATAGTCCGCCAGACAGTAGTTGGGGAAGCCCTGCTTCTCGCTCTGCTGGCGCAGGTGGTGCAGCACCTTGATGACCTCGGTGCGCGACTCGTCACTGTAAACTTCGATGCTGTCTCCTACCGCGTTGGCCGGGAACAGGCCGATCACCCCGGCGCAGCGCACGCTCAGATCCTTTTCCAGCTGGTCCAGCATGGCGTTGGCGTCGGCAAACAGTTTGGTTGCCTCCTCGCCAATGATCTCGTCCTCGAGGATGCGCGGATACTTGCCCGCCAGCTCCCAGCTGAGGAAGAACGGCGTCCAGTCGATGTAGGGGCGCAGCACCGAAATGGCCACATCTTCGAACTTCTGCACCCCAAGCTCGCGGGGCTTGGGGGGTTGGTAGCCAACCCAATCCAGCTGGTGCCGGTTGGCGCGGGCATGAGCCAGACTGACCGGGCGGGAGCGCGGCTGCTTGCGGGCATGCTGATCCCGGGCGATCTCGTACTCCTTGTCGATGCGGGCGACAAACGCCTCCTTCAGATCCGGGCTGAGCAGGCTCTGGGCCACCCCCACCGCGCGGGAGGCGTTGGAGACATAGACCACAGGCTCCGAGTAGTTCTGCTCGATCTTCACCGCAGTGTGCGCCTTGGAGGTGGTGGCACCGCCGATCAGTAGCGGCAGCTTGAAGCCCTGACGCTCCATCTCTTTGGCCACGTGCACCATCTCATCCAGCGACGGGGTGATGAGACCCGACAACCCGATGATATCCGCACCGACCTCCCGCGCAGTCTTGAGAATGGTCTCGCAGGAGACCATGACCCCGAGGTCGACAATCTCGAAGTTGTTGCACTGCAGCACCACCCCGACGATGTTCTTGCCGATGTCGTGCACGTCCCCTTTCACGGTCGCCAGCACGATTTTGCCATTGCTGGAGCCGCCTGATTTTTCCGCCTCGATATAGGGCTGCAGATAAGCCACCGCCCGCTTCATCACCCGCGCCGATTTCACCACCTGCGGCAGAAACATCTTGCCCGCGCCGAACAGGTCGCCGACCACGTTCATACCATCCATCAACGGCCCTTCGATGACGTGCAGCGGCTTCTCCGCGCCAGCGCGCGCCTCTTCGGTATCCTCTTCGATAAAGTCGGTGATCCCCTTGACCAGTGCGTGCTCCAGCCGCTTGCCTACCGGCCAGCTGCGCCACTCCTGATCCCGCGGATCCTCAGCCTGGGCTCCGGCACCGCGATACTTCTCGGCGATGGCCAGCAGCTCTTCGGTGGCGTTGTCATTGAGATTGAGCACCACCGCCTCGACCTTCTCTTTCAGCTCCGCCGGAATGTCTTCATAGATGGCGAGCTGACCGGCGTTGACGATCCCCATGTCCATGCCGTTCTTGATGGCGTGGTAGAGGAAGACGGCGTGAATGGCTTCCCGCACCGGCTCGTTGCCGCGAAACGAAAACGAGACGTTGGAGACGCCGCCGGAGATCATGGCGTGGGGCAGATGCGCCTTGATGTCCTTCACTGCCTCGATGAAGTCCACCGCGTAGTTGTTGTGCTCGTCGATGCCGGTCGCCACCGCGAAGATATTGGGGTCGAAGATGATGTCTTCCGGCGGGAAACCGACCTGATCCACCAGGATCCGGTAGGCACGCTGGCAGATCTCGAACTTGCGGGCGCGGGTATCGGCCTGACCCGCTTCATCGAACGCCATCACGATGACGGCGGCGCCGTAGCGGCGCAGCAGTTTCGCCTGCTGAATGAACTTCTCCTCCCCCTCTTTCATGGAGATGGAGTTGACCACCGGCTTGCCCTGCACGCACTTGAGGCCCGCTTCCAGCACCTCCCACTTGGAGGAGTCGATCATCACGGGCACCCGGGCGATATCCGGCTCACCGGCGATGAGGTTCAGGAAGCGCACCATGGCCGCTTCGGCGTCCAGCATCCCCTCGTCCATGTTGATGTCGATGATCTGGGCGCCGTTCTCTACCTGCTGCTTGGCAACATCGAGCGCCTCGTCGTAGAGCCCTTCCTTGATCAGCCGCTTGAACTTGGCCGAACCGGTAACGTTGGTGCGCTCCCCTACGTTCACGAACATGGATTCAGGGGTGATGATCAGCGGCTCGAGGCCCGACAGGCGGCAGGCCACCGGCAGCTCGGGCAGCACACGCGGCTTGATGCCCGCCACGGCGTCGGCCATGGCGCGGATATGGGTCGGGGTGGTGCCGCAACAGCCACCGACCAGGTTGAGAAAGCCGCTTTGGGCCCACTCGCGGATATGCTCTGCCATCTCACCCGCATCGAGGTCGTACTCGCCGAACGCATTGGGCAGACCGGCGTTGGGGTGGGCGCTGACGCAGGATTCGCTGATGCGCGACAGCTCCTCCACATACTGGCGAAGCTCATCGGGTCCCAACGCACAGTTGAGGCCGAACGATACCGGTTTGACGTGGCGCAGCGAGTGGTAGAAGGCTTCGGTGGTCTGGCCGGAGAGGGTGCGGCCGGAGGCATCGGTAATGGTGCCGGAGATCATCACCGGCAGGCTGTAGCCCAGCACCTCGAACACCCCTTCCACCGCGAAGGCGGCGGCCTTGGCGTTGAGGGTATCGAAGATGGTCTCGATCAGGATGATATCGGCGCCGCCCTCGATCAGGGCGTGGGTCGATTCGGTGTAGGCGGCCACCAGCTGGTCATAGGTGACGTTGCGCTTGCCGGGATCGTTCACATCCGGCGAGATGGAGGCGGTGCGGTTGGTGGGGCCCAACACCCCTGCCACGAAACGCGGCTTGGCGGGATCTTTTGCCGTCCACTCGTCGGCCACGGCGCGGGCCAGACGGGCGGCTTCACGGTTGATCTCGGCCGAGAATTCTTCCATCTCGTAATCGGCCATGGCGATGCGAGTGGCGTTGAAGGTGTTGGTCTCGAGAATGTCGGCCCCGGCAGCGCAATACTGCTCGTGGATCTCGCGGATCACCGCCGGACGGGTCAGCACCAGCAGATCGTTGTTGCCCTTGATGTCGGTATGCCAGTCGGCAAACCGCTCACCCCGATAATCCGCCTCCCCGAGTTTGTAGCCCTGGATCATGGTGCCCATGGCCCCGTCGATGATCAGGATCCGCTCCCTGAGGCAGGCTTCCAGCTTATTTGTTACGTCCGACTGCTTGCTCGGCTCTCTGCTCGACATTACGTTCGACACCGCGTGTTCCTCTTACATCCATGCAACTGCGTAAATAGCATCCTAACAGCAAACAAATAAAATGGAAATCTAGCCGTCTATCAGTCCAAATGCGCCACCATATACTCATTTATGGGTAATGAGTAACATAGGGCCCGAGAGTAACCTATGCCCGTCCTGCATAGGGATACGTGCTTGCTGTCTACCAACGAGAAAAAAATAACTATGAGCGTCTACTACACACTCTGTTTTCTGGCAGCGTTGGCGATTTTTATCGCCTTTGCCAACCAGTATGTTGTGAAGATCCAGACCACCATCGCCATTACTGCGGGCTCCATGCTGATCTCCGCACTGCTGGTGCTGTTTGGCAAACTGGGTTGGTTCAATCTGGAACCTCTTGCCGTCAAGACCATGGAGAGCATCGACTTCCAGAACTTCCTGCTGAAGGGGATTCTGGGCTTCCTGCTGTTCGCCGGTGGCCTTGGCATCAACCTCAAGGCGCTGCGTAGCCAGAAGTGGGAGATCACCATTCTGGCCATCATTGCCACCCTGCTCTCCACCTTCCTCATCGGCTACGGCTTCTGGTTTATCGCCAAGCTGCTGGGCTGGGAGTTGCCGCTGGTCTACTGCATGCTGTTCGGCGCGCTGATCTCCCCCACTGACCCGATTGCCGTACTGGCCATCGTCAAGAAGATGAAAGCGCCACCCCAGATCGCCATCCAGATCGAAGGGGAATCCCTGTTCAACGACGGTGTTGGCCTCGTCATCTTCGCTACCGTGTTTGCCGTCGCCTTTGGCGGGGTCGAACCCACCTTCGGTAGCGTGGCCGGTCTGTTCCTGCACGAAGCCCTCGGTGGCATCCTGTTCGGTGCCGTGCTGGGCCTCATCGCCCACGTGATGATCAGCGCCACCGATGACGGTTCATTGGAGCTGCTGCTGACCCTCTGTATCCCGACCGCCGGCTTTGCCTTTGCCAACATGATCGGCGTCTCCGGCGCACTGGCCATGGTGGTCACCGGCATCATGATCGGCAACTGGACCCGTCACTCCGGCTTCTCCGAGCAGAGCAGCCATCACCTGGATCACTTCTGGGAGTTGATGGACCAGTTCCTCAACGCCCTGCTGTTCCTGCTGATCGGTCTGGCGTTGGTACTGCTGGATCTCGCCTGGCGTGACTGGATCCTGCTGGTCATTGCGGTGCCGCTCTGCCTGGGCGCCCGCTTTATAAGCGTGTCGCTGCCCTATGTGGCTTTCCGCCGATTCCGCAATTACAACACCTTCTCGGTGCGGATCCTCACCTGGGGTGGCCTGCGCGGTGGTCTGGCGATGGCGATGGCACTGGCACTCCCCTCCGGCGTCATGATGATCCCGGAACATGGCGTCGACCTGCGTCAGGTCATCCTGGTGATGACCTACTCGGTGGTGATGTTCTCCATCGTGGTGCAAGGCATGACCATCACCCCGATGATCACGGCTGCCAAGAAGGCCTGTGGCGACTACTGAGTCGGCCCACTGTGCTGATTGCAGAATGAGAGAGGGCTCCCGTCGGGAGCCCTCTTTTTATGGCGGATAGTTGCGAATATTTGCTGCTGATAGCACCTTGATTACACAGAGGAAAAGCGTACTGGCTTCAACATCGGCAAATTATTGTTTGCTTTTTATTCATTTCGAGGAGAGAATGCGCGTCGGCTAGTTAATCAGCCCTGTTTATGTTTACCCTGCAATGCTTCACCTCACGATGAATCCTGCCAGTACCCGCATAACCTTCTTCTGATTTACTCGCCTTGAGAACCGTCAGGCTGTCTGCCTGCGTTGCCCGGCTCTCACGGTGCAGACCCGATCTGCCCACCCAATTTGATTTATGCATCAGCATATTCCTTGAAAGTGCAGACGCCCCTTAACCGGGCTGGGTATTCCTGCGCGCTTGTCGTTCACCCAATCGACCGCGCCCATTGACCTGACATTTGCCAATACAAGGAGCAAACACCTAATTTATATAGAGAAATACCATGATGAAAGCAGTACAAACACACAAGCCCCTGCGTCGCAGCAAGCCCATCAACCTGCCTGTGCAAGAGCACGACAATGATGCGTTTCTGATCCAGTTCAGCACCCGCTTCAGCGGCGGTTTCGCCATCTCCTGTGATGGTATCGCTGGCGAGTTCTCCATCGAAGACCTCAACTGATCCTGCCTGCCCTCCGGCAGCGCCCGATGCAGACAGGCCGCAACTCACGGCGGCCTCTTTGCTTCTCTCACGCCTTTAGCCAGACCCGGCCTCTTGCTTGTCACTCAGCCTGACAGCCACCTCGCCATTCGCTTTCCCGCTCTCTGACCTTGATCACTGCTCCAGCAGCAGGCACTCATCGGCATCTTCGCTCAACTTGACCAGTCGACTGCGCACCAGCCCCAGCTTGGCCAACAGGCCAATGGATCGCTCGTTGCCCGGAGTGACGATGGCAACTACCTGCCCGATCCCCAACCGGCTTTTGCCATCGGCAAGTGCGGCCTGCGCCGCTTCAATGGCGTAGCCCTGACCGCGATATTGCGGCATGAAGGCGTAACCGATATCGACCTGCTCCAGGGTGTCGCGCTTGATCAGGCCGCAAATACCGAGGCTGGCACCGTCCTCCTTGCGCTCCACCAGATAGAGTCCGTGACCATAGCGGGCATAGCTGACCGCCGGCCCCTGCTGGATATACTCCTGCGCCTGCTCCAAGGTGCGAATGCCCCGATCACCGATGTAACGATAAAAGTCGCCGTCATTGAGCAGCTCAAGGATGAAGGGGGCGTCGGTGACGATCATTTCGCGCAGGATCAGGCGGGAGGAGGCAATCATGGCAAGGGCTCTCAAACGGAAAGTGAAGGGCAAAGAGTGCCCCGCCACTCACGGGCTGGCAAGCCTGTGGCACCATCAGCCATGAAAAAGGGGCCGCGTTGGCCCCTGATGAGATGGGATAAACGGGCTCAGGCAGCCAGCAACCCGGCGTAGCCATTACCCTGCTCGCGCAGCGCAGTGAATTGGGCGGCGCAATCGGCCCAGCTCAGCCCCAGCGCATCTGCCACTTTGTGGGGCCACTCGGGTGGCGCCTCTTCCCCCACATCGGATTGCGCAGCCAGCACGATCGCCAGATGGATAAACCCGGCCTCGGGAGAGAACTCCTTGGCCAGCATGGGGTTGTAGTGATACTCCACCGCATTGCTGATGGTCTCGGGGAACTTCCAGTAACGTGCCATGGCCGCCCCTACCTGGGCATAGTTGAAACCAACCACCAACTCTTCCGCCTTGGCCCGTCCCTTGTGCAGCTCCAGGTCGTGAATGTGATGGACAGTGTTTTCCGGCAAGCCTACATGCATCACCAGTCGGCCAAGGTCATAGAGCAGGGCGCAGGTAAAGACCTCATCCCCCTTCATTCCCTTCTTCACCGCCAGACGACGCGCCAGCTCCGCCACGTTGAACACGCAGCCCCAGAAATGTTTGAGATCAATGCCGGGCACCGAAGTGACCGATTCGGTGAGCCCGCAGGCCAGCACCATGTTGCGCACCATCGCCAACCCCAACCGCACCGCGGCCTCATTGACGGTGCCAATCTGACGACTGCTGCCGAATTTGGCCGAGTTGGCCAGACGCAGCAGCTTGGCGGAGATGACCGGGTCCTTGTTGATCAGCTTGCTGATCTTGAGCAGATCCGGATCCTTTTCATTGAAGGTCTGGATCAAATCGCGCATCACTTCCGGGATCTGGGGCAGTAGCTTGGGCTCAGCCAGCAGGGAATCTATCGTGGGCATAGGCGTGTCCATCCATGTTATCTGTGTTCCAACCTGTTTGCCGCGGCAAACTCCCGTTAATTATGGGTAACAAATGGCCTCCCCATCGGATTGTTTATTCGCAGGCCGTTCAAGGTGTTAGCCCCATTCAGGCTATACTGGCCGCCACATTCACTGTTGCGGATATCCCATGAACGACACTCAGGAATTTTTTGACGAAGAGACGCTGCTGGAGATGGTGGAGAACCAGCTCAACGATGGTCACCCGCCCCATGTGAAGGCGACCCTGATGCGGTTGGTGATGAAGGGCACCCCGCGGGAAGAGGCGCTGCAATATATCGCCTGCGCCCTCGGGGCCGAGCTGATGGCGATGGAGGCAGATCAGGGCCCCTTCAATCTGACCCGTTACGGCGAGTTCCTCGACAGCCTGCCCGAGATGCCGTGGGCCGACGACTGACCCGAGCTGGATAACGGATGCAAAAAGGGCGGGTGCCAATGGCCCCGCCCTTTTGCATGGATCCGCTCCGGATCAGAACTGGGAGTTGATGATCACCTCTTCCCCCAGCGCCCCTGCCAACGGCAGTGGCCGATAGCTGGAGTTGGCGGCGCGCAGCAGACGAATGCCGCGAATGCCGATCTCCTGCGCCGCCTTGATGTCGCCATCGGCATCGCCATAGAAGATCTTCATCTGCTTATCCTTGAGCCACTGCACCTTGGTATTCTGGCCTGGCTGATCACCGGCGAAGATCACCGGATTGAGCTGGTCGGCCGGAATATTCATGGTCTGCTGCAAGGTCTGGCTCACGGTTTCGGTCTTGGTGGCCGAGCGACCGGTGACGAAATAGAT
Source organism: Aeromonas sp. Y311-2 (assembly GCF_027706025.1). Classification (NCBI taxonomy): domain Bacteria; kingdom Pseudomonadati; phylum Pseudomonadota; class Gammaproteobacteria; order Aeromonadales; family Aeromonadaceae; genus Aeromonas; species Aeromonas sp. Y311-2. The sequence goes on from NZ_JAPDCL010000012.1 coordinate 55,806, forward strand.
GTGGTCACCGCGCTTGAGGTGCATGGCGATGAGCGCCTTGCCCACCTCTTTCGGCATGCTGAACGCATCCCAACCGTTGTTCATCTTCTCCCAGAAGGCGGGGTTCTTCAGATAGCTCTCGTCGTTGGGGGAGAACTCCTGCTTGCCGCGATAAAAGCCTGGGCTGGAGAAGAGCAGGGTATCGTCGATATCAAACCCGACCGCCATCGGGGGCAGGCCATCCAGACTCTTGGCAATCTGCTCCACTGATACCCAGTGGATTGGCGCCTGCTGGGCCAAGGTGACGGTGGTGACACCGGCAGGGATCGGCTGAACGGTAGCGGCTTGACCCGCGACTACAGGCAGAGAGAGGGCAGCAGCCAGCAAGGAGGCAAGCAGCGCCGGACGAGAGAGGTGTTTCATAAGGCAGGTTGTCATCTTGAATCAAAAGAGGGGGCCAATAGTGCCCCCATCCCGCCTATCAAATCTGTGAATGCTCCTGCAAAAGGGAGCATTTGACACCCGATAATTAATCCTTGATTGGCAACAAATCGGTAAAGACAAAGCCGTCGCGCACCACTGTCTCGCCGACCCGAATGCCGAGCGGACGGGAGAACATGGGGCCATCATAGGCCAGGGTGTGAAACTCGCCGTTCTCGCCGCACGGATCGACCCCCTCCGGCAGCGCCGCCAGCAGTGCCTCGTCAAAATCGTGCCCCCCCAGGCTGGCATCCAGCTTGTTCGGGTCGAGAGCACTGATCCGCGCCTTCAACCCGGCGGCCACCATCTGCGGCGCCAGTTCACGGGTATTGCTGCCCCACAGCGGGAACAGTGGTTCGATGCCGGTGCCTGCCAGCTGCTTTTCACGGTAGGCGCGCACATCCTCGAGGAATAAGTCGCCAAAGGCCATATGGCGGATCCCCTGTGCCACCACATCAGCGATAAAGCCGGTCATGATGCGGGCGTAATCCTCGTTGCTGCAGGGCCAGGGCAGATCGATGGTGATGAGGGGCAGCCCGACACAGGCGGCCTGCTCGGTCAACAGCTGCTTGCGCACCCCGTGCATCGCCACCCGCTCGAATGCCTGATTGAGGGTGGTAAACAGCCCCACCACCTCGATGGCGGGATCTTGCCGCAACTGATGCAGTGCCCATGCGCAATCCTTGCCGCTGCTCCAGGAGAGCAGTACCCGTTTCTTTTCCATCATTCCTCCGCCAGCGGGGCTCTCGGATTGCCCCAAAAAGATGCAAGACAGTGTTGCGAATTGCGCGATTTACACACAAGAGGCAGGCAGCATACTCTCGATCACCTGTATATGCCCCTTGCACGGGGTGACAATAACTAAAAAAACCGATGGGAAACATACGGATATGACCACGACCACACAACAGCACGATCACGCCCGCCCCCTCAATCGACAGGATTACAAAACCCTGAGTCTGGCTGCCCTCGGCGGCGCGCTGGAGTTTTACGACTTCATCATCTTCGTCTTCTTCGCCGTGGTCATCGGCGAGCTGTTCTTCCCGGCAGATATTCCCGAGTGGCTGCGCCAGTTCCAGACCTTCGGCATCTTCGCAGCCGGTTATCTGGCCCGACCGCTCGGCGGCATCATCATGGCCCACTTTGGCGATCTCATCGGTCGCAAGCGGATGTTCACCCTCAGCATCATCATGATGGCGCTGCCCACCTTGCTGATCGGTCTGTTGCCCACCTATGCGGTGCTTGGCATCGGCGCCCCCATCGCCCTGCTGGGACTGCGGATCCTGCAAGGCGCCGCCATCGGCGGTGAAGTGCCCGGCGCCTGGGTATTTGTCGCCGAGCACGTCCCTGCCCGTCGGGTCGGGGTCGCCTGCGGCACGCTCACGGCGGGATTGACGGCTGGCATCCTGCTCGGCTCCCTGATCGCCACTGCGGTCAACAAGAGCCTGACACCGGCCGAAGTGAGTGACTGGGGCTGGCGAGTGCCCTTCCTGCTCGGCGGTATCTTCGGCATCGTCGCCATGTACCTGCGTCGCTGGTTGCACGAGACCCCGGTCTTCGCCGAGATGAAAGCCAACAAGACCCTGGCTGACGAACTGCCCCTCAAGTCGGTGCTGCGCAACCACAAGAGCAGCGTGGTGGTCTCCATGCTGCTCACCTGGCTGCTCTCCGCCGGTATAGTGGTGGTGATCCTGATGACCCCCACCTATCTGCAGAAGGTCTATGGCATCAGCCCGGCTGATGCCCTGACCGCCAACTCGCTGGCGATCGTGGCCCTGACCCTCGGCTGCATCGTTTATGGTCGACTGATCGACCTGCTGGGCAGCGGTCTCACCTTCATGTTCGGCTCCCTGCTGCTGGCGGGCTCCAGCTACGCCTTCTATCACGGTCTGGCGGCTGGTACGAGCCAGCTGGTGCCGCTCTACATGCTGGCAGGCTTTGCGGTCGGGATCGTCGGCGCCGTGCCTTACGTGATGGTCAACGCCTTCCCGCCGGTGGTGCGCTTCTCCGGTCTGTCGTTCTCCTACAACGTGGCCTACGCCATCTTCGGTGGCCTCACCCCGATGGCGGTTACCCTCTGGATGAAGAGCGACATGCTGGCCCCCTCCCACTATGTGGTGAGCTTGTCTGTACTGGGGTTCGCCATCGGTCTCTGGCTCTGGTTCCAGCAACGGGCCATCCGGCAGCAGCAAGCGCCGCAAGCGGCCTGACCCGAACAACAAGCCCCGGTATCTGCCGGGGCTTTTTTGTACTGCTTATGTTCAGTTTCGCCAGCATAAGATAGCCTCCCTCTGGGGCCTGCCACCCGCATCGCCCCATGGCTTCCAACTCTTTATCCGAGGCTCAAGATGTTCTTTCAGGTCGTATTACTCACTTTGCTGGCGCTGCTGCCCATGGTCAACCCACCCACCACGGCCACCCTGCTGCTGGGGCTGAGCAAGGGGATGTCGCGCGAACACGTGCGCCGTCAGGTCAATCTGGCTGCCATCTATCTGTTCTGCACCCTCTGCATCACCTTCTTTATCGGATCCTCGATCCTGGATCTGTTCGGGATCTCCATTCCGGGCTTGCGTCTGGCCGGTGGCCTCATCATCGGCTTTATCGGCTTTCGCATGCTGTTCCCCGCCCCCAGCCAGCAGAGCGGGGTCGATATCAACCAGAGCATTGCCTTCGTACCGCTCACCATGCCCAGCATGTGCGGACCGGGCACCATGGCGCTGGTAATAAGCGGAGCCGCCCAGATTGCCGAGCTGCCTGACGAGTACAACCGCCTCACCATCTACGCCGGTGTGGTAACGGCGTTTGCCCTGATGAGCCTGATCAGCTGGGGAGTATTGAAGCTGGCGGACCCGGTCTGCAAGATCCTGGGCGCCACTGGCATCGATGCCATGACCCGCATCATGGGCTTCCTGCTGGTCTGCATGGGTATGCAGTTTTGCATCAATGGCATCAAGGAAGTGGCACAGGATCCGGTATTCCACGGCGGCCAGACCGTGCAAACCGCACCGGCGCTACCAAAGGCTTCCGGCACGTTTGATCAGTTGCCGCAGAAGCCCACCGGCTCTGATTGAAAACGGTATCAAAAAGTCCCTGACGATCTGCACTGATCTTGTCCCTGATCATGTTATTGACACACAAATGAGTTAGTTTGTTTTTCATACAGACTGTATTCAGATGGACGCTGATAGGTTTGTTGATGAATACCCACTCAACTTCAGGAGAGTATGCAGATGGACAAGATGCTGACCGAAATAGGGAGCCATAGCCTGTTTCACGAGTACCTGAACGTGGTTGGGATTGCGAGCCCATCCCTCGCCAAGATCGAGCAACGCTGGGAATATAAAGATCAAGAGCAGCTGGTTGCCAAAATCCAGATCGACAAACAGGGTAACGCTCGCTATTTCATCGACGCCCGCGCCATATCCGTCAACTGATACCGAATAACCCGCCAGCCCCGGTCCACCGACCGGGGCTTTTTGTTGTCTGCGATCCCCTGAATAGCAAAACCCCGGCAAGAGCCGGGGTTTGAATGTGTCGGGTTACGCCGCTGCGCGGCTAACCCAACCTACGACGTGCCACCCACGGTGAGCTGATCCAGTTTTAAGGTGGGTTGGCCGACACCGACCGGCACGCTCTGCCCCTCCTTGCCGCAGATGCCAACCCCGCGATCCAGCGCAAGGTCGCTACCCACCATGGAGACCTGGCTCATCGCCTCAGGGCCGTTGCCGATCAGGGTCGCGCCCTTGATGGGAGCGGTGATCTTGCCATCCTCGATGAGGTAAGCCTCGGAGGCAGAGAAGACAAACTTGCCGGAGGTGATGTCCACCTGACCGCCGCCGAAGTTGGGGGCATAGATCCCCTTCTTCACCGAGGCGATGATCTCGGCCGGATCATACTGACCCGCCAGCATATAGGTGTTGGTCATGCGCGGCATCGGCATGGCGGCGTAGGATTCGCGGCGCCCGTTGCCGGTGAGCGGTACCCCCATCAGACGGGCATTCTGCTTGTCCTGCAGGTAACCCTTGAGGATGCCGTTCTCGATCAGCACGTTGTAGCCACCCGGTGTCCCCTCGTCATCGATGGAGACGGAGCCGCGCCGACCCGGCAGGGTGCCATCATCGACGATGGTACAGTACTTGGAGGCCACCTGCTCGCCGATGCGACCAGCAAATGCGGAAGATCCCTTGCGATTGAAATCCCCCTCCAGACCATGACCCACCGCCTCGTGCAGCAGCACGCCAGGCCAGCCGGAGCCCAACACCACTGGCATGGTACCGGCTGGCGCGTCGATGGCTTCCAGATTGACCAACGCCTGACGCACCGCTTCACGCACATAGCCAAAGGCGCGGCTCTCCAGCCCGTCCAGTTCGAGGAACCAGTCGTAACCAAAGCGCCCGCCGCCCCCGGCACTGCCACGCTCGCGGCGATCGCCCTTCTCGGCGATCACGGTCACCGACAGCCGCACCAGCGGGCGCACATCGGCGGCCAGGGTGCCGTCGGTGGCGGCCACCAGCACCTCTTCGTAGACCCCGCTGATGGAGGCCATCACCTGATTGATGGCGGGATCCAGACTCCTGGCGAACTTGTCCATCTGCTCCAGCAGGGCAATCTTCTGGTGCTTGTCGAGGGTCTGCAGCGGATCCATGGCCGGATAGAGCAGGTTCGCTTCGGTGCGCGCCCATGCCTTCACCTTGCCGTGAGCACCTGCTGCGGCGATGCCGCGGGCGGCAGTCACCGACTGTTGCAGCGCCAGCAGGCTCAGCTCGTCCGAGTAGGCGAAACCGGTCTTCTCGCCGCTGACGGCGCGCACCCCGACCCCCTGATCGATGTTGTAGCTGCCATCCTTGACGATGCCATCTTCCAGCATCCAGGACTCGTGCCAGCTGCGCTGGAAATAGAGATCGCCGAACTCCACCTGATGACTCATCAGGCTGCCGAGCAGCTGCTGCAGGCGCCCTTCATCGAGGTCGTTCGGGGCCAACAGGGAGGCACTAACCTGGCTCAATAGACTCAATCTTCTTCTCCACTCTCGTAGCGAGCTGTTTTAAATCGTCTTGCCGACGGGTTGGCAACAAGCCACACCATCACAACAAACGGGCATGCTCCAGCACGGACAAACGGCTGCGTTTCAATTTTTCACCACACCATCAGAGCAAACGGGCGTGTTGCAGCACTGGCATGGTGCGTTTCAATTCGTCGATAAGCCCGGGCTCCATCTTCGCCAGCACTGTGCCGCGCCCGCACTCTTTGCTCGCCAGCACCCGACCCCAGGGGTCGATCACCATGCTGTGGCCCCAGGTCTGGCGCCCCGTTTCGTGAGTGCCGCCCTGATTGGCAGCGACTACGTAGCACTGGTTTTCGATGGCGCGAGCCCGCAGCAGTGGCTCCCAGTGCGCCTCGCCGGTCACGGCGGTAAAGGCGGCAGGTACCAGCAGCACGCGGGCACCGGCACGGGCCAACTGGCGGTAGAGCTCGGGAAAGCGCAGATCATAACAGATCGAGAGGGCGAGGGGACCAAAGGGAGAGTCCACCAGCACAGGCGCCTCCCCCGGGCTGAAGGTCTCCGACTCACGGTAGCGACCGTGATTGTCCGCCACATCCACGTCGAACAGGTGGATCTTGTGGTAGTGGCTCCTGAGCTCACCGCTTGGATCAAACACCAGCGAGCTGGTGTGGATATGGTCTGAACCGGCGATGGTGGTCGGCATAGCCCCCGCCACCAGCCAGATGCCGTACTCTCGAGCCCATGCGGCCAGTTGTTGCTGGATGGGCGCGGCTCCGCCCAGATCGGGGCTGGGGTCGGGGCCAATTGCCTCGGCACCATCCAGATAGCCCTGCCGTTCACCAAACAGGGCAAAGTTCTCCGGCAGCAGCACCAGCAGTGGCCGCTCTTTGGGCAAGGCCGCCAGCTCGGCGGCGATCTGCTCCCGGTTATCCTGCCAGCGACGGCCAGATACCAGCTGTATTGCGGCTAACCACATGACTCTCTCCTTGTCCGCGTTAATCACGATCCACAATATTCGGGTCTTTATCCATCTCGGCCAGCAGCTTGCGAAGATGATGCCTGACCAAGCCACGCTGGCCCCGTTCCGCCCATTTGAGGCAATCGAACAACTCCCACACCAGGCCATCCCCTTCAGCCATATAGGCAGGAAAGTCCCAATGGCTTGGGGCAGGGCCAGATACCTCAAGCGCACCAAGGGAGAAAGTTTTATCGAACAGTGGCAAATAAGGTTTGGCAAGGGGGAACTCAGCCCCCCGATCAAGGATGTGGATCTCGATGCTGGACATGTCGAGGAATATGAAGCGCCAGTATGAACAGACCTCTTCATGTCTTCCTTGCCAGCAGTGAAAGATGGGCCGATCCCCCACAATGGTGCGCACCAGTTCGTCTCCCTGCTTATGGAAGCCCGGCTCGGCCAGCAGCAAGAGATCGACATCTGATACCCTGTCTGCCTTGCCCTTGGCGAGCGACCCAACCACTACCCCAGCATCAATCGCAGGATGGGCTGCGCCATGTTTCATAACTGATTCCAGCAGTGCGCGCTGCAGTGGCGGGATGGCAGCCCAGTGCTCATCCACCATCATAACGGCCCCTCTGACACAACCCGATCCCCTGCCTGCAGGGTGTAATCCAGCACTATGATGCGCTCCAGCACCGGACGGAAGATGGCCTTGAGGGCATCGTGATCCGGGTGGGGCAGATAGCGCTGGCGGGCCGCTTCGTCGGCGAAGGTCATCAGCACGCTGTGGGTAAACCCCTCGGCTCGCCCCTCCGGGCTGTCATCACGACCCCACTCCACGGCGGTCACGCCGCTGACCTGATGGGGAATGGCGAGAAAGGCGGTACGCACCGCATCTATCTGGGCAGGCTGGGTGCCCGGCTTGAAGGCGATCAGCAGGATATGTCGGATCATGGCTCACTCCTTGTGATAGTGCCGGGCCGCTCGTTCAGCGCTGAGCGGGCCCCGCGTGTTTGGGGTTCAGCAGGAAAGGGGTCACCTCTTGGGTCGGCAGGCTGGGAGCAACGGCATCTACCGCCTCTTTCTGCTGCTGGTTGAGCTTGATGCGCGCGCGATCTCGTCCCGCCTCGATCAGCTTGGGTGCGTCGAGCGGGCCCGAGATGCGAAAATCGATGCGGGTCACCACATCCACCACCGGCTCCAGCAGTTTGGAGAGGGCCAGCACATAGAGACCCGTGACCGGCGTGATGGAGAAGGCCGCCACCACCGGCAGGGTGCCCCCCAGATTGGGAGAGAAGCTCAGCTCGTAGTCGAGCCGCCAGCGCACCAGATCGGCGATCCCCTCACCGCGCAGGTTGCCTGCCGCCCCCTTCATATAGAAATCATCGTTGCTTACCTGCCCCTGCTTGATGGTGGCAGAGGCGGACATGGATTCGAAGTAGAAGCCCTTGTCGAACACATCGCGAAAATCGAGCCGCAGTTTGCGCAGCAGGGAGTCGAGACTGAGCAGGGAGAGCAGCCGCGCCCCCTTGTCGTTGACCTCCCGCAGGGTGCCGCCCTCCAGCTGATAGTTGGCACTTCCCCCTAGGGTCGGCAAGCTCGGGCGATAGGGCACATCCTGCCAGTTCAGATCAAAAGCGAGGGAGCCGGGGGCATCGCCGATGGGCGAGGTGTAGCCGAGCCGCTTGAGCAGCAGTTCGCTGTTGTTGCTGGTCAGCTTGCCACGGGCGCGGGTCTGCATCCGGTTGCCATCGGCCAGCCAGTCGACGCTGCCGGTGAGCTGACTCCCCGCCAGCCGCACATCCAGCCCCTTGAGGGTCACCTTGTTGGCGCCGGGCACCAGCTCCCCTTTCACTTCACCAAGAGGTAGCTCGCCAAAGCGGCAATCGACACAGCTCACCTTCAACCAGGGGATGGATGCCATGATGGCGTTGTCCTGCTGCGCATCGGGATCCGGGCTGAGATCCGAACTCTTGCCGGACCAGTAGATGCGGGCAAACTTGGCATCCACCGGGCGATTGGCCACTGCGGGCAGGCGGATCACCCCCATCACGTCGGGGCTGTCGATCATCACTTCGGTCGCCTGATTGGTCGGCCCCACGGTGAAACGCGCCGCCTTGAGGGTGGCACTGCCGATATAGGCGCGAGCCAGTTGCCCATCCACCCACCACTCCTGCGGCAGGAAGGCGGGGCCGACCACCGCATTGCCGGTCTGGTTCTGCGCTGGCAGCCACTGCTTGAGTCGCGCCAGCCAGCCGCCCACATCGGCCTCCTGCTGGTTGATGGCAAGCAGCATGGGGGCATCGCGCATTACCCGGGCGCCCGGCTGACCCACATCGACCCGCACCCGGCTGAGATAAGGCACCCCTTCGCCGTAGACCAGTCGGGTCTGCATATCCACATCAGCCCCCAGTACGGCACGAATGTCGGCGCTGCCATCCCGGCCACGGGCGATCACCTTGAGCGGCAGCCGGCTGGCGCTGCTCTTGGCCAGCGGCAGCGGCAGATCCAGCCCCATCCCCTGCAGGTTGGAGTCGAGCGCCAGCTGGAAGCGCAGCGGCTTGCTGTCGGGCAGGGTCAACCCGAGCTTGCCGCCCCAGTTACTGCGGCCGTTGAGAATGCCGAATGAAGAGATGGCGGCGGGCTGGCGGCGGCTATCCCACTGCCCCTTGAAATCGAGGTCGACCTGATAGTGATCCGGATGCTGGCGCCCCTGATAGTCGAGGGTCAGCGGCTGGTTCCACAGGCTCGCCTTGAGGTTGCTGAAACGAGTCTGTTCGTTGTCATATTCGAGGCGCCCCTGCACCTTCTCTAGCGGCAGATCAAGACTGGCGACCCGCACCTTGTTGTTGCTGAAGGTGGCATCACCGCTCGCCTTCACCTCGCTCTCGCCATCGAGAGGAATATCGAGCTTGACCGAACCGGCCATCGGGCCGCGGATCTCGATCTCCCGCAGCGCCTGACCTACCGAACTGCCCAGCGGGGAGTCCTGCAGGTAGTCGCTGATGGCCTTGCCCTCTCCCTGCACCTTGGCATCCACATAGAGGTGCGCGCCGGGGGAGAGATCCGGGATCCAGGCATGCACCGAGTCGGAGCTCGCCTTGCCGAGTTTGGTGGATCGGCTGCGCATATCGAGGCCGGCATTCTGGAACAACAGGTCGATCTGCAGGTCGGTGAGCGGTTGCCAACCGGGGAAGAACTCGTAGGTGGCCTGCTCCAGCGGCACCGCCACCTGGAAGATGCCCTTGCCGTTGTCGTAGGGGAAATCCCGAAACTCCCCATACCAGAGCAGCTCGGCCCCCTTGGCCTTGCCCCCCTTGATGGCGCCGCTCAGGTAATCCACCAGCCCCTTGTCCATCGCCTGCAGCGGGAAGTAGCGATCCGCATGGCCCGCATTCTTCACATCGATGCGACCGGTCAGGGCGAGGAAAGGGTGCTCGAACAGATCGAGGCGGAAACGGCTGGACAGGGTCAGATCCGGGTTATCCAGCGCGATATCCTGCCCGTACAGCACCCAGCCCTGTTCCTCGCGCCACCAGTCGAGGCGGGCCGAGAAGTTGTCGACCGGGATCGGCATCTTGAAGTGACGGGCGGGATCCACCTTGTCGTTCGCCAGCGCCAATCTGGCGCTACCGCCGGTCGGGGTAAGCCAGAACTCGCCGTTGAGATCCTGCATCCCGGGTATATCCTGCCAGGCCTTGAGACGCACCTTGCTGAAGCGGCCGCTGAGGGAGAGCTCCTGCCAGTTGGCATTGGCCAGCAGCGTCAGATCCTGCACCGCCCCCTGCGGATTGGTCTGGCGCAGGGTCTCGCAGAGTGTGGGGTAGAGCGCCGAGACCAGCTGACTGATCTGAGTGATCTTGTCGAACTCTATGCTGGGCAGATAGCCCTGCACCCGATCCCCGATCCGCTCCAGCTGCAAGCGGCTCTGCAACCAGAGTTTGCCATCCAGCTTGAAGGTGACGTTATGGCTCGCCAGTTGCCAGTCGGTGCCCTCACGGCGCAGCTGGATCTTGCCACCATCGAGGCCGAAGCGGTGCATCTCCCCTTTCTTGGGATCCTTCCAGATCAGGTAGTTGTTGCCAAACGCCAGCAGGGTATTGCCCAGCTTGCCGCTGTCAAACTCGCTCCAGAGCTGGAAGTCGAGCTGACCGGCAACCTTGGGTTCGCCCGCATGGATCTTGGCCAGAGTCGGGGTGATATCGAGCTGGCGGGCCCCCAGATAAAGTTGCCCCTTGAGGCGATCGAGCCGGGCAGTCGGGGCGTCCACATCCAGAATCAGATCGAGGGTGCTCTCGCCCACCCCGTTGATGAGGTAAGCCTTGCCGACCCCCTGATGGCGCTTGCCACGGTTCTGCCAGCGCAGTTGGGCGATGTCGAGGGCGCGCAGATCACCGAGGGAGGTGGTGACGCTGAGGCGGGTATTGTGCACATCGAAGGTAGATAGCTGGGTCAGCAGAAAGCGCAGCAGGGCGCCCTGCTGGGGATCGCCGGAGGGGCTCTCGTCAGCCGGTTGGCGCAAGTCGATGGTGATATCGCCATCGCTCAGGATCAGCTCGCCAAACACCGGCTTTAGCTCGTTAATGGTGCGCCAGAAGTCGAGATGCACCCAGGCTTTGCCGAGCTGTACGGCAAAACGCCCCGAATCCGGGGCGATGGCGAGTTGCTGCAGCTCGAGGGCGGGCCCGGACTGTGTCCAGTCCAGCCCCACTTGCTCCACGCTGACCTTGAGTTGTGAATCACCCAGCAGAGTGTGGATCAGACTCTCCCGGTATTGATTCAGCAAAGGGCCCCCGACCCGTACCAGGGTGACCAGCATGGCCATCAGTACGAACAGGACCCCCAGGGCCAACCAGCCCCGACTCAGCCAGCGATAGACCAATTACATCATCACCACGTCGAACTGCTCCTGACCGCAGAGGGGTTCGCTCACTACCCGCACCTGCTTGCCGATAAACACTTCCAGCTCAGCCAAACTGTGGGACTCCTCGCCATGGAGGTAGTCGGCCACGGCCGGGGCCGCGTAGACGGTGAACTGATCCGCATCGTAGGCACGATTGACCCGGATGATCTCCCGCAGGATCTCGAAGCAGACCGACTCCACCGTCTTGACCCGGCCGCGCCCCTTGCACTCGGGGCACTCGGAGCAGAGTACATGCTCCAGACTCTCGCGGGTGCGCTTGCGGGTCATCTCCACCAGACCGAGCTGGGAGAAGCCGTTGACGTTGGTCTTGGCACGATCCTTTGACAGCGCCTGCTCCAGACTGTGCAGTACCCGACGGCGGTGATCCTCGGACTGCATGTCGATGAAGTCGATGATGATGATGCCGCCAAGGTTGCGCAGGCGCAGGTGACGGGCGATGGCCGCCGTCGCCTCGACGTTGGTGTTGAAGATGGTCTCTTCCAGATTGCGATGGCCGACAAAGGCGCCGGTGTTGATATCCACCGTGGTCATGGCTTCGGTCTGGTCGATGATGAGGTAGCCGCCGGATTTCAGCTCTACCTTGCGCTCCAGCGCCCGCTGGATCTCGTTCTCCACGTCGTAAAGATCGAAGATCGGCGACTCGCCGGGGTAGTACTCCAGCTTGCTGGCCAGCTCCGGCACGTACTCTTCGGTGAAGCGCTTGAGCTGATCGAAGCTCTGGCGGGAATCAACGCGGATCTTGTCGAGCTCGGCACCGACAAAGTCACGCACTACCCGAAATGCCAAACTGGGATCCTCGTAGAGGATCTTGCAGGGTGGATACTTCTGCTTGCGCTCGAGGATCTTGCGCCACAGGCGTTTCAGGAAGGCAGCATCCTGCTCCAGCTCCTGCTCCCCCACTCCTTCGGCGGCTGTGCGGATGATGTAGCCACCCAGCTCGTCCACATAGCCAGCTACGGTGCGCTTGAGGCGCTCCCGCTCCGCTTCGGACTCGATACGTTGGGAGACACCGACGTGGGCACTGCCCGGCATAAAGACCAGATAGCGGGATGGCAAGGTGATATCGGTGGTGAGACGGGCACCCTTGGTGCCCAGCGGATCTTTCACCACCTGCACCATGATGTCCTGCCCCTGACGCACCAGCTCGGCGATGTTGCCGACCTGAAACTGCTCCTTCTCCTTCACCGCCACACATTCGGTGTGCGGCACGATGTCGGAGGCATGGAGAAACGCCGCCTTGTCCATGCCGATATCGACGAAGGCCGCCTGCATGCCCGGGAGTACCCGGCTGATCTTGCCTTTGTAGATGTTGCCGACAATGCCGCGCTTGGCCTGACGCTCTACGTGCACTTCCTGCAGCAGACCGTTTTCGACCAGGGCGACCCGGGTTTCGGAGGGGGTAACGTTAACCAGCAGTTCTACCGACATAAGTAACCTTGCCTGTTCCAGTTTTGAATTCTATAGAGCCAATCCGGTACAACGCGCGCAAGGGAGAAACGCAGCAGAGCACAGCTGACGGGAAATTATTTGAGCTGTTCCAGATGATGCTTGATCAGCAGGTCTGTCTCCAGCAGGGGCAGGCCGACCACGGCGCTATAGCTCCCTTCGATGCGGCTGACAAACTTGCCGGCAATACCCTGAATGCCATAAGCCCCGGCCTTGTCACAGGGCTCACCTGTCTGCCAGTAGGCCTCGATCTCGGCCTCGTCCAGCTTGCGAAACGCCACGTTGGCGGTGACCAGACGCACGTCACAACGATCCTTGCTGGCCAGCGCTACCGCCGTCATCACCTGATGCACCTTGCCGGAGAGGGACTCCAGCATATCTTTGGCATCCAGCAGGTCGGACGGTTTCTCCAGTATCCGGTCGCCCAGCACCACTATGGTGTCGGCACCCAGCACCGGCAACGCCGTCGGCGCACACGCCACGCCCGCCATCGCCTTGTCACGGGCGAGACGGCAGACATAATCCTGCGCCTTTTCCCCCTCTTCCCGCTGCTCGGGCACATCCAGTTTCAGCACCTCGAAGCGGTAGCCAATCTGGGTCAGCAGTTCACGGCGACGGGGAGAAGCCGAGGCGAGATAGAGTTGTGGTTCGTTGTTTTTGTTCATATTTACCTGATATTGAAGCGGCGCCGCACCTTGCGCAGCACCAGAAACACCCAGGGCCATATTAGCATCGTCGTCAACGTCGACCAAAAGTAGGCGAAGTTGAGACTGGCTTGGCTGAACAGATGCTCGGCCCAGAATACCGTCATTTTACCCACCAGCGAGAGGCCACCGATGATCAGCGCCTGCTGCCAGAGGGAGAAGTTGCGGATCTTCTGGAACTGGAAGGCCGCCAGATAGGTGGTGATGGCCATCGCCATCGCCCGCACGCCGAGGGTACTGCCAAGCAGCACATCCAGCAGCAGGCCCGCCACCCAGGCGGTGCCGACGTTGGTCCGGTGCGGCAAGGCCAGCGCCCAGTAGATGAGCACCATGGCCAGCCAGTCCGGGCGGAAGGGGTCAAATTCGAAAGGAAGCGGCAGGATCGACAGGCTCAAGGCCAGCAGGATCGAGATCCAGATCCAGATCCTGCCGCTGGCGGGTTCTAGCATCAGCGGGTGGCTCCTGCGGCGGACGCAGCGGGAGCCGCCCGTTCGCCATCCTCATCATGTACTTCAGGCTTCTTGTCGGTCCACAGCAGCAGCAGATAGCGCAGTCTGTCCAGCTCCACCAGCGGCTTGGCCTCGACCTGGGCAAAGGGCTTGCCCTCCACATACTCGGAGCGGGTCACAGTCGCCACCGGATAACCTTCCGGGAAGCGGCCACCCAGACCCGAGGTGACCAGCAGGTCACCCACCTGAATATCGGTGTTGCGCGGCAGGTTGCGCAGCTCAAGCTTATCGAGCTCGCCACTGCCGGAGGCAATGGCGCGCAAGTCGTTGCGCAGCACCCGCACCGGAATGCCGTGGCTGGAGTCGGTGATCAGCAGCACGCGACTGGTGGTGGAGCCCACGTGGAGCACCTGGCCAATCACACCCTGATCGTTGATCACCGCCTGACCGTTGTAGACGCCATCCAGCGCCCCCTTGTTGATCAGCACCTGATGGCTGAAGGGGTCGGAATCCACCGACAGCAGCTCGGCCACCATCTTGCGGGACTCCTTGTGCACCGGCGAACCCAGCAGCTCACGCAGCCGCTGATTCTCGTGCTCCAGCTGATCCATTTTGAGCAGACGGGCACGCAGAGTGAACAGCTGTTGCTCCTGCTGCTTGGTCTGCTCGATGAGATCGGCGCGGGTCTGCACCTGGGTCGACATGGTGTCGAGCAGGGTACCGGGCGCATTGGCCATGTATTGCAGGGGACTGACTAACGAACTGAGGTAGACGCGGACATGGGTAAACACACCGAAGCGGGAATCCGCGACGATGGCAGCGATGGAGATGATGACGGCGAGAAACAACCGTAACTGAAGCGAAGGGCCTCTACCAAAAATGGGTTTCATGGGTCGTCAAAAAAGAGCCGGCACGCTGGCCGGCTTTGGGTCTTATTCGTAGTGGAACAGATCGCCACCGTGCATATCGATCAGCTCCAGCGCCTTGCCGCCGCCACGGGCCACACAGGTGAGGGGATCTTCGGCAACGACGACAGGAATGCCGGTCTCTTCCATCAGCAGACGGTCGATATCTTTCAGCAGTGCGCCACCACCGGTCAGCACCATGCCGCGCTCGGAGATGTCGGAAGCCAGTTCCGGCGGAGATTGCTCCAGCGCCACCATGACGGCAGCCACGATACCGGACAGCGGCTCTTGCAGCGCTTCCAGGATTTCGTTGGAGTTGAGAGTGAAGCTGCGCGGTACACCTTCAGCCAGGTTGCGACCACGGACTTCAATCTCGCGCACCTCTTCGCCCGGATAGGCGGAGCCGATCTCGTGCTTGATGCGCTCGGCAGTCGCTTCACCGATCAGGCTGCCGTAGTTGCGACGGACGTAGCTAATTATCGCTTCGTCAAACTTGTCGCCACCGATACGGACGGACTGGGAGTAAACCACACCGTTCAGGGAGATGATGGCCACTTCAGTGGTACCACCACCGATATCAACCACCATGGAACCGGTCGCTTCGGATACCGGCAGGCCGGCACCGATGGCAGCAGCCATAGGCTCGTCGATCAGGTAGACCTCACGGGCACCGGCGCCCAGTGCGGACTCCTTGATGGCGCGACGCTCAACCTGGGTTGAACCACACGGTACACACACCAGCACACGCGGGCTGGGGCGGAAATAGTTGTTGTCGTGAACCTGCTTGATGAAGTGCTGCAGCATCTTCTCGGTCACGTAGAAATCGGCGATCACGCCGTCTTTCATCGGGCGGATTGCGGAAATGTTGCCCGGGGTACGGCCCAGCATCTGCTTGGCGGCATGACCGACAGCAGCGACCGATTTGGCGTTCCCGCGCTCTTGGCGAATGGCGACAACTGAGGGTTCGTTAAGGACGATCCCTTGATCTTTTACATAGATCAGGGTGTTGGCAGTTCCCAAATCGATCGACAGATCGTTGGAAAAGACGCCTCTGAGCTTTTTGAACATGGCTACGGGAAATCCTAAGAATTTGGAGGTGCAGAAAACCGGCTAACTTTACCAATGCCCACCCCAATGGGCAAGCGCTCAAACTGTCGCCAATCAATCAGGCGCGACAAAAATGCGAGTCATCACTCACTCGCACACGCTTGCAAACACTAATAAACAAGGATTTAGGGGGATGCTGTTGAGCCAACCCCCCTTACACATCAATTACTGCAATACTTCGCGCCGATAAATAATTCTGTCATTACCCCGGCTGGAGCCGAAAATGGCCTCACCTTGCAGGTTACCGTCATTGGCACTCGTGGGGTCCGACAACCAGAGGGGCTGCGACGGCTGTTTTGCCAAATCGACCTTGTAGGGAATGCGCACCGAGATGTCCGGCTTGGCAAAGTGGAACAGGATCTCCCCGTCTTTCGCCAGTGCAGCATCCCCACCTGGTGCAGAACTGCCCACCCCCAGCTTGATCTTGCGACCCGCCCCCAGATTCAGCTCGCGAGTCGCCGCATCAAAGGTGTGACTCGGATTGAGGAAAGTGAACCCCTGATTGGCCAAAGAGAGCTGGGTACATTTATCTTCCTTGTTTTGCAGCCAGTTGCCCCCTTCGTAATATTGCATCTGCAGTGGAATGGCCAGCGGCGCCGAGGCCAGGCCCGCCGCCGTACCAACCTGCAGGCGGCCGTACAACAGCTTTTGAGTACCCAGCAGCACCGCATTACACCCCGATCCGGAACATGTCCCAGCGACAGCAGTATTCATATTTGGATTAGCCAACAGTGTATTGCCGCCATCCTTATCATCGACTTTGAGACCAAAGCTCAACGTGGCGAAAGGTGCTTCTGGACTCGCTGCACGATCAAAGCGGGTATTCAGCCCCAAAGGTGACTGCTGATTAACGCTCGCAATACCACTTGCCCAGCTGAGCGAGGGAGATAGTGTAATACGCTTGTCACGCGCAACCCCATCCAGAGCATTGGCAGCCACCATCTCAGCAACCCCTTTAGCGAACGCCCCCTTATAGTTTTCTGTCGTCCCTTTCTGCAGATTGCGTGCAGTGAGGACAAAACCGCTGGCAAAGGGCTGGCTCATATATGTAAAGGCATTGCAGGCAGGCGTGATAAAGCCATTACTCAAACTGTAATCCCAAGGGACAAAACGACCGATGGGTACGCTCCATCGCAACACAGTCTCAAGTTGGGGCAATTCATCCTGATAAGCGGGATAAGGCACAAAGTTGCTGACGCCTAACCGGATCACCCCGACCTCAGACCAATTCGCCGTCACGTTTGCTACCCCGCTCGCCAACGTGATCGTGGTTGGCGAAAATGCTCCGCTGACGCCCGTTGTCGGCGCTAACAGGGCCCAAGAGAGCGTTTTATTACTGGTAGTAAACCCTGGGGTTAACTGATCCTGAGTATTGACTGCACTGGCTTGTAAAGTAAAAGGCTCGCCCGCTTTGCGATAGATAGGACAAGTGGCATAAGTACTGTCGTTATTTCCCGAGCACACACTCTGTCCTTGAGCCTGGAGTGCGATCGCTTTGGGAATCACGGCAACGGTATCACTACCGGTCAACTTGAGGGTGCCTGTGACATCATTCTTAAGGAAAGTAGTATCCAGTCGCAACACACCGGCATCCGGATATTGCAACGTCAACTGGCCAACTCCATTGCTATCGAACGATACGTTAACGTTCCCACTTGGCGATATTGTGCTGCCATTGA
The DNA here is from genome assembly GCF_027706025.1 of Aeromonas sp. Y311-2. Lineage (NCBI taxonomy): Bacteria > Pseudomonadati > Pseudomonadota > Gammaproteobacteria > Aeromonadales > Aeromonadaceae > Aeromonas > Aeromonas sp. Y311-2. The sequence goes on from NZ_JAPDCL010000012.1 coordinate 73,442, forward strand.
TCGTCGGCACTGCATTGCTGGCAGTATCAGACACGACCTTGGTAGAGCCGAATTGCAGGGTCTGATTTCCTGTCAATAATGGAACGCATACCTTGGTTGCTCCAACATCGCTGGATTTAATGGCTCGAATCGTCGAGTTTGTTGAACTACCGGCATAAAAGGTGGAGAAATCAAACTGCAGAGCAGCATCGGAAAAATTCATAGAACAACTGCTATCAAGCACACCGTCGCGATAACAACGTAATAACGCCGAGGGATTTGCGCTTGATAACCCAATGACAACACTCTTGGCAGCCAGAGAAGATAATGTGATATCAGCTGTTCCTGAACTACCCAAGCTGACCGGGTTACTACTCCATCCGTTGCTCGGCGTCATACTGACACTGGCGTTACCTTTATAAAGTTGGCTACAACTGTTATCAAGACACGCGGCAAGCCGAACCTGTGCGGGTTCACACGTCAATGAGGAAGAAGGATAATAAACCTCATAATGGTCAACAACCGCCGTAGCTGTACATTGGAAAGATTGGCTATCGATGCGCGAGTTATTGCCTAACACCACGGATTTACCATTCACGCGCCCCATTAAATATGAAGCAGAAGATAAGTTAATAGTTTTAGCTGAGCTATCTGCTTGATAGACCATCCCGGATAGGGTTGAACCATTGGCTAAATATGCACTATCATAAACAACCATCAGTAACTTACTGATGTCACCGGAAATATTTGAGCCAGGACTGTTAATGTAGCTAGCCGATCCCATATCGAGATTTTTAACAAATATACGAACCGGGCCATCAACAATGATCGATGTATCATTATTCATCTTCAATGTTTCGATCCAGTAATCGCCAGCGGCCAACTTCACCGTATAATCTCTACCACCACGCCCACTTCCCAAGTCAAGAACTTTAATGCTAATACCCGAGTTCTCGATATTTATTTGTGACTGATGAGCTGTGCTAATTGTCCCAAACTGATTGCCCTCTACGGCAGTGAGAAAACGCGTTTCGGCAAAACCAACGGAAATGTTACTACCTGCACTTAATGGAAACTGGGAAGAGGGAGCGCCAGACCAGCCATTTACCATACCTGCAGCAACACAAGCGCTATTATCACAGTTTAGACCAGATGTACCTTTTATCTGACCATTAGGACCGTATCCAAGGCGACCCCCTTGAGAACCAAATAACTGCCCTGCCGTATAATTCGTATTCCCTGAGAAGTCAATTCTGTCGCTACTTTCTCGACCTTGGGCTGGATAAGGAAAAACCTGTGTACATAAATCATCAAGTACAGGAATATCATTTTTAGGCGTGTAACGCAGGATCATATCATCCCAGCTTATATCATCCCTATCTCTGGCATTTACTGTTTCGATCCATAATTCGTAATTACCAGCAGCAAGCTCATAGTTTATATTCCAATTGACATCCCCATTGCTATTGAAGTAATAAACCAATGGTGTATATGCACTACCAACTGGACGGATGAACATGCGTGAACCGTTATTCACTCCCCAATCACGCAAGTTATATAACGTGAGTGCATTCAATTGTGACCGCTTATTAAGCGTGAATTGATATAATATATAAGTACCGTTTGGCGCGGGGGGATACCAGCGAGTAGCATCAGTATTCTCACCTATATGGGAACGTTCAATAAAATGAAACGCTGTCGTAGCACCATTGGTTACCAACCTTATATCTTTGAATGAAAAGTCATCCCAGTCTCTACAATAAGGGTCATACGCCCCCCAATAGTACCCATTTGAAAAACAACCACCCCAAACAGCCATCTTGTACTCACCGGGGTTTAGCAACCATCCGCCATAACGAGATACCCTATCCCGTGAATAGTCATTAGCCCTCTCATTCAGCACTACATTTCCTAGGCTGTCCCAAATAACAAAATTAGCTCCTGCATCCAAACCAGTAGCGCTCTCAAGCCGGAGCTCGGATAAGGTCACAGGGTGACTAATATAAAAATGGATAGGGTTGACAGGTATGTAAGCCGAAAATCGAGTCGAAACCAAGGTAGTTGGACGAAGGGCATTACTTGTATTATCACCAATCAAAAACTGTCCAGGTAAAACAATATCTGCTCGAGCCAACTGAGAGACCAAAAGCAGCAGCCATAGCAAAAAACACTTCATTTTTTGGCTCATATCTGGCCTCCATCATAAGCTTCGACCATCAGGGTTCGGCTCACGGCAAAATCAGGGTTGGCACTGTTAAGGTCCGAGCTGCCACAGGTTCCGACACTCTCGAGACGATAGCCATTGGTCACAGATCCGTTGTAGGTCACCGGCACCGTGGTGCAACGAACCACAGCCTGACAGTTGGTCAGCCCTGGATTGCTGGCAAAGCTCAGTGGGCTGCTTGCCAGGCAGCCCGCAGGTGGGGTCGGTTGGGCAAGCGTGCGCTTGGGGAACAACCGATAGAGCGCCACTTCCAGCCCGCTCTGGGCGGCCAGCAGAGCCCGCACGCTGCGCACCTCCACCGTATTTTTCTCACCACTGTCGACCAGAAAACGGCCCATAGCAGCCGCCAGCAGGGCCATCACCACAATCACAAACAGGGCGATCATCAAGGCGCTGCCTCGCATCCGTCCGAAAGCCTGTGGATCAGGGCACATTGAACACCTCTATCTTGTGGTTGAAGGTGACCGACTCCCCCTTGCGCTCGAAGACAAAGCGCATGCCAAACTCCCCTTCGGCGTTAAACGCCGAGGTTTCCCGATAGAAGGTGCCAATACGAAGGGAATCCGCCATCAACACGCCCTGTGCAGGTAAGGATGCTCCAATGGGGGCTGTGGCACGGGTCAGCGTGTTTCCTTCCACACAGTAGCGAACCTGCTGGTTGGCAAAGTAGACCCGGCTGCCTGGAGAGAGGCCAGTCAGACTCTCGGCACTGGTATAGCGGATGGTTTGCGCTCCGGATACGGGCGTCAGCACATCGGTAACCCTGGCTACACAACGGCCATAATCGCAGCCTGCAGTAAGCGAACCGACATTTTTGTCCGGCACGGGGAATACAATCAGCTGATCGTCTTTTTTAACGGCGGTGGCATCCACATCCAGCGGATTGGCAGCAGAAGCCGGGGTCGCCATCACCAGCTCAAGGGTGGCCGTGCTCCCCGACATGGCGCGGTTAAGCGCCAAATAGCGGCTGGAGGTGCTGATGGGCCAGAACCGCAAACAGGCACCGGTGTCGACCCATGTCCCGCCAGTCGTCTCGATCCGCTCCGAGCCCGGCACCGCATCGCGCAGTTCGCGGTTAAGCCGCTCCATGGCGAAGCGGGCATCGCTCATCAGTTGCTCACGGCTGCTGGCATCGCCATAAATCTGGGTACCGATACCGATAAACTGGCTGGTAAAGGTCGCCATTATCCCGAGCAGCAGGATGACCATCACCAGCTCGACCAAGGTAAAGCCACGATTACCCCGAGGTTTACGGTAGGTTCGATTGGCCGCCAGGCGTAATCGAACGCCGGAAGTGGTTACAGGCGCGGACATTCGGACAGGTAAGCAACACCCAACAGCGGAGCGATCCATCAGTAGTTCCCCCGATAAAAGGAGAAATCGAGCACGCTCTGATCCGGTAGCTTGATCTGCAGATCAATGCGCTTGCCCACAGAGCAGGGGGCGGCACAACTCTTGAAGGTGCCGTCGCTGAAATCGGCTCCACGCACCGCAATTTTCACCTGATAGTTGCGATACTCCTCGCTGCTGACTCCCACCTCAGTTTGGGTCAGCGTGTTGGCATCCACCCAGCTACCTGCGGTATCGAAATCATCCACATCGTTATAGGCATAGGATGCGGGCTCGCCATCCGGACCATAACTGGTGGAGCAGGAAGAGATGGTCACCCCAGCCACCTGCTCGCCACAACGATAACGACCACCGTTATGATCCGAATGTTCATCAAACGACTTTTGCAAGATCTCGCCGGAGAGGCGCTGGGCCAGCTGGGCGGCGCGTACCTGCTGCACCGGGTCTACCGCCTGCGGCGCCTGATTGATAAGCAACCCCAAAATGCCAGTCAAAGCCACCGCCAGCAGCACTATGCCAACGATCAGCTCAATCAGGGTGAAACCACGCTTAAGGGATCTCATGAATAAACCCCTCTGACTCAATCTTGATACGACTGGTCTCGCGACCATCACTCACCAGCAAGGTACAACCGGTGGCGCAGCTGCCTAGCGGTCTGCCCATCGGATCGAAGCGCAGCACGAAGTTGTTGCTGTTATTGAGGGAGATAGACATACCGGCAGAGGGCGTAACCAGCCGACCACGGGTCTCCAACTGGGGAGTCCAGCCACTATTGGTATCCAGATCATCGCTGGCGGGACACGCAGCATAAGTACGGTGGGCAAAACGGGGAGAGGCCACCACCAGCTGGGTACAGCGGTTGGCTGGCTCATGCATATTGGCGGTCTGCACCAGCCGCAGGCGGGTCAGCAACTCGTCACGTACGGTTTGAGTTTCAAAGCCGCCTTTGCCCAGCCATTTGGGCACGGCAAAGGCGGCCAGAATCCCGAGTAACAGGATCACCAGTACCAGTTCAATCAGGGTAAAGCCCTTGGTTGCAGGCATGGAGGTTCTCATCATGGAAAAGAGAAAGCGAGGCCTAAGCCTCGCTTTAACATTATGGATTATGGGGTTACAACACATGCATTGGTTGCGTCGAATTTACCCAATTCCGCTTTAGCGGGTGTAGTAGAGGTGGCTTGAGTGTAAAGAACACAATCAGACTTTTCTTTCGCATCGTTTGGTGCAAAACGGAATGTGGAAGTAGAGGCTGACACGCCTTTCCAGGAACCATCAATAGTCACAGCTTGTTCAATACCGTCTGCAGATGCCTTGGGATAACCATACACAACTTGAATAGTTGTGCCATCAGAGCTCGATACAGCACCAGAAGACGCAGTTTCCAACCCTTCCAACGCAGCTTTGCTGTATACCAGTTGAGAAGAGCTCTGTACTGCAGCCAGTACTCCGCTTGCCGCTGCAGTTTTTGCATCATCCTGCAGATTCAGGAACTTGGGTGCAGCGGTGACCGCCAGAATACCCAGAATGATGATCACGATAACCAGTTCGATCAGGGTAAAACCCGCCTGTTTTTTCATTTCACTTTCCTCTGTTAATTAATATTTGTGGTCACCTGACCGGACGCCGGACGGTAACTGAAACTCATAAATGCATCAGTCTTGCCTTGCGGATCCTGATACTTGCCATCACTGCCCTTACTCAGACTATTGACCAGATAGTAACGGCAGACCGAATCCAGTCCATTACTGCTTACTGTGGCATAGTATTTCAGGTCATTGCCGCTACCGCGCACTTCATTGAAGCTGGCCGTAGCCTTGGGCGGGTTTTGCAGTAACCCCTCCCAAATATTGAGACAACGTTCGGCGGTCAGATTAGCCGGATCCACATCGGGATTACCGCTTGCAATGGTATCCATCGGATAGCCGGGAGACAGCTCGCCGTTGCTGATCTGGGTATCGGTCGGAGTGGTCAGATAGAAGCGACTACCGTCATAAAGCACGGTGTTGAGGCTGTCCTGTTTGGCGCGACCTTCCGCCTCCCATTGCGCCCGCACCAGTGAAACGCCGGTAGCAAAACCGCCGGAGACTCCCTCGACGCTGGCCTTTTTCGCTTCATCGGTCACATCGAGAAAGCGTGGCAGCGCAGTCACCGCCAGGATCCCCAGGATCACGATAACGATCACCAGCTCAATGAGGGAGAAGCCGGCAGACCGTCTCCTCATCCCGTTTTCCGGCATTGTTGGTGCCATTGGTTTCATTGTCATGCTCCCTCCGTAATGCCCTACATTATTTCATGCAGGCCCAAAAAAATCATGTAGTTGGGTCATATGATTAGTTTCATTCAAGGCATTTTCATCACCCGCCCGTCAGAAAACTGATAAACCAACCAATAACCATCCCACCCCATCTCGCAACCACTGCCATCGGGGCGGGCCAGAACCTGCAGGGGAGGCATGCCCCCCTTCGTCTCACCCATCAGTGCCAGCCACAACTGACGGCAATTTTCCGAAGGGGATTGCAGCGGCACTAACCCCAGGGGCCACCCTCGGGCATCAAACTGCCACCCCTTGCCGGCGACATGCAGTGTCTGCGGGCGCCGCTCATCGAGCCAAATGCCGTGCAAACGCTGTGCCCGCTCGGCAAATTGGTCCCCCAGCAAGGTGAGAGTGAGCTGCTGCGCCTCTTCCCGGTGGCCCTGATAGCTGCGCACCAAGGTCGCCACGATCACCATCAGCAGGATGGTCACGGCGATCCGCCGATATCCGGTCAGCCAGCGATCATCCTGCTGCGTCTGTCTGCTCATCCAGCCCTCGACTCCACCGCTCACTTGCCTCTTACGGCTCGCATCATGTCCCACAACTCAGGCGTGAAGATATCCAGTTCCAGCAAGATTACTTGCCGCGAACTGCGCGCATCATGTCCCACATAGGCGTGAAGATACCCAGCGCCAGGATCAACACCATTACTGCCACGATCCCGATCAGAATCGGCTCGATGCGGGCGGTGAGACTCTTGAGGTCATAATCCACCTCGCGCTCGTAATACTCGGCTGCTTCGTGCAGCAGGTCATCGACCTGACCGGTCTCCTCACCCACGGCGATCATCTGCATCACCAGCGGGGTGAACAGGCCGCTGCTGCTGGCAGTGCGAAGCAGGCTCTCGCCCCGCTCGATACCGGCGCGCATATCCCGCACCCGCCCCGCCATATAAGCGTTATCCACCGCATCGGCCACCAGGGTCAGCGCCGTGTTCAGCGGCACGCCGGCCTTGAGCATCATGGAAAAACTGCGAGCAAAACGGGCCAGCAGGGAGCGCTCTATGATGGTGCCGACGATCGGCAACTTGAGCTGCCAACGGTGCCAGGTCAGCTTGCCCTTGGGTGTAGCGACCCAACGGCGCCAGCCAAACACCATCCCTGCCAGAATGGCGAGCAGCAGCCACCAGTAGTTGACAAAAAAGTGCGAGGTGGCGAGCAGAATGCGGGTCGCCAGCGGCAACTCCACCCCGAATTTGGCGAACATCCCGGCAAAAACCGGGATAACCATGATATTGAGGATCACCATGGCGATACCGATGGCGATCATCACGAAGCTGGGGTAGCGCATCGCGGTCTTGATCCGCTTGCGAGTCTCCAGCTCCAGCTCGAAATAGTTGGCGAGCTGCAAAAAGGACTCTTCCAGCTGACCTGTGTTCTCACCCACATGGATGATGGCGACGAACAGGCTGCTGAATACCTTGGGGTGCGCCTGCATCGAGCTCGACAGCGGGCGACCGTTACCAAGATCTTCCCCCAGAGAGTGAAGCGCCCGCTTAAGCGGCTTGCTGTGGGTACTCTCCTCCAGCCCGGCGATGGCACGCAGGATCGGGATCCCGGCCCGGGTCAGGGCATACATCTGGCGGCTGAAGATCACCAGCTCATCCAGCTTGACCCCCCCTTCCAGCAACAGTGACCAGTCGATGGCAGCGGATTTGGCCTTGCCCGGTTTGAGCTCGGTGGGCATCACGCCGCGGCGCATCAGCAGCTCGGCGGCGGCCATCTCGTTGGCCGCTTCGACCACGCCACTGGTGGCGTTGCCCTGGCTGTCACGCCCCTTGTAGGCAAAGTTAGCCATCGCTTACCCCAAATCCTCGGCCAGTCGCAGCACCTCATCCACCGAGGTGATCCCCTGACGGGCATAATCGAGGGCAGTGAGGGCCAGCGGCCGGTAATGTTCGTGTTGACGGGCCGCCTTGGCGAACCCTTCCGCATCATTGCGGCGCAGGGCATCCATCATCGGCTGATCCAGCTCCAGTAGCTCGTAGACCCCGATCCGGCCGGAATAACCGGTAAAGTTGCAGCTCTGGCAACCCCGTCCCTTGTGATAGGTGTGTTGACTAGGCGCCTCGCCGGAGAGCACGGTGAGCCAGGTGGCCTGCCCTTCGTCGGGCGCCTTCTCCTCAACGCAGTGTTCACATACCCGCCGCACCAGCCGCTGGGCGACCACCGCCCGCAGGGCGCTCGCCACCAGATAGCCGGGCGCCCCCATGTCGATAAGGCGCAAGGCACTGGTCACCGCATCGTTGGTATGCAGGGTGGTCAGCACCAGGTGACCTGTGATGGCGCCACGCAAGCCGATCTCCACCGTCTCGTTGTCACGCATCTCACCCACCAGCAGGATGTCCGGATCCTGACGCAGGGTGGAGCGCAGCACGTTGGAGAAGGTGAGGCCGATCTTGGGGTTGACCTGCACCTGATTGACGCGGGAGAGACGATACTCCACCGGGTCTTCTACCGTGATGATCTTGTTGCTGGACTGGTTGAGCTCGGAGAGGGCGCCATAGAGGGTGGTGGTCTTGCCGCTACCGGTCGGGCCGGTCACCAGGATCATCCCGTGCGGGCGTTTGAGCTGGCGACGGAAACGGGTCAGGATCTCAGGCGGCATGCCGGTCTCGGTCAGCGACAGGATGCCGGATGATTGATCGAGCAGACGCATCACCACCGACTCGCCATACTGCACCGGCATGGTGGACATCCGCACATCCACATCGCGACCGCGCACCTTCATATTGAAACGGCCATCCTGCGGCAAGCGCTTCTCGGAGATATCGAGCCCCGCCACCAGCTTGAGGCGCAGCACCAGCGCCTGGGCGATGCGCACCTCGTTGAGGATGTTCTCGTGGAGGATACCGTCGATCCGCTGGCGAATGCGCAGCACTTTCTCGTCCGGCTCGATGTGGATATCTGACGCCCCCACCTGCACCGCATCCTCGAACAGGGAGCGCAGCAGCTTGGCCACCGTCGCCTCCCCCTCGTCGTTGGCCCCTAGGTTACTGGAGCCCAGCTCAAAGCCGGAGTCCTGATACTCCTCCTGCAACTGTTCGGCGAAACTCTCAATCTCGCGGGTACGGCGGTAGAGGCGGTCGAAATACTCCAGCAGCTGCCCTTCCCGCGCCACCGCCAGCACCATGATGCGCGGGCTGAGCAGGGCGGCGATGGCATCCAGTGCGCTCAGATCAGCCGGATCCGACATGGCCACCGTCACCTTGTCGTCGGTAAGGTTGACCGCCAGCGCCCGATAACGGCGCGCCTGCACTTCGGGCAGCAGCGGCACCGCGGCGGCGTCGATGGTGAGGTTGTTGAGATCGAAGAAGGGCACATCCAGCTGGCGGGCGAGGAACTGCAACAGCTGCACCTCGCTGATAAAGCCGAGGTCGATGAGAGTGGTGCCCAGCTTGCGGCCGGTCTGACGCTGCTGCTGCAGGGCAAGCTGCAGCTGATCATCAGAGATGATCTGCTCTTGTACCAGCAGGTCGCCGAGGCGCATTTTCAGTCTGGGTTGTGCCATGTTTGCTCCGATCTCTATTACTTCACACCCGTTGCCGCATCCGATTAGGCTTAGCTAATCGAACCTGCTGTTTATCAAGGGGTTAGTTGACCAATTCGTTGTTCCAGCCAATTGGTCGACGCCTCGCCGAGGTTGCCGTGCAGCAAGGCGTTGCGATAGGCATCGAGCGCCCGCTGGCTGTGGCCCTGACCATCCTCGGCCACGCCGAGGCCAAGCCACCAGCGGCCCTGATCCGGCTGTTGACGCAGCAGCTTCACATAGAGCGCCGCCGCATCGGCATTCTGGCCCAGCTCCTGAGTCAGCCCGGCCCAGGTCGCGTAATAGTCCATGTTGCTGGCGAGATCCGGCTGATAGCCGGACAACCAGCCAAGCGCCTGCTGCTGCTGCCCCTCGCTGATGGCAAGGCGGGCCAGTAGCAGACGAAAATCGGCCTGTTGGGGATCGAGCCGGATCCCCTCTTCCAGCAGCTGACGCGCCTCGGTCAGGCGGCCCTCGCCGTAGAGCAGCCCCGCCAGCTGCTCGCGCGCCCCCTGGTTGTAGGGGTCGTGGGCCAGCACCTGATAGTAGTTGTCCTGCGCATCCCGCAGGCTTCCCTTGGCCATGGCGGTCGTCGCCTTGCGCTCCGCCAGTGCCGCCAGCTCCTTGGCCGACAGCTCGACCGTCTCGATCTTCAATACGCTCGGTTTGCGGGGCGTGCTGGCGACGGCCTGCTGCTCTGCCGCCAGTTCGGCGTAAAGCTCGGGCTGCAGCTCTTCATCGGTCGGCTCCGTCTCGTCAACATCGCTGGAGGCATCAAAGGGCGCACCGTCGGCCATGCTGTCCGAGTCACTCTCGCCTGCCTCATCATTCACCTCATCCTGACTTGGCAACGGCAGCGCGGCCGCCACCTCGACCGGCTCGGGCTGGCTGACTGGCGCGGCGGCCCTTGCCACCACATCGGGAGTCACCGCATCGGGGGCGACCACTTCGCTGGCAGCCGTCACGGTATGGGTCTGCTGCCAGTAGATCCAGGCTCGCCAACCGAGGATCCCCAGTGCCAGACCGCAGATCAGGGTCAACAGCAACATCCACCATCCCTGCTGGCGCGCAGGGGCAATATAGACGGCAGCACCTTCGGATCCTTGCTGGCGCCGGTCCAGATCTTTCAGCATCTGGTTGATAACGCTCATGGCCAGACTCCATAAGCCAGGGCGCACCCCAGCAACAGTAACAGGGGCCACCAGTGCCGTGGCGCAAAGCGGCGGGCATCGTCGGTATCGCGAATGGCGAGCCGTACCAGATGGCTATCGATCTGACGCACACCCTGACCATAGGCCAGCATCAGGCACTTCTGCGCCAGGATATTGATAAGTCTCGGGATCCCTCGCGAGGCGCGCCACAACAGACGCATGGCGCGACCTGCAAACAGCGGTGCCCCGCGGTAACCGGAGACCTGCAATCTGTGCTCCAGATAGGCGCGGGTCTCGTCAAAACGTAGCGGCCGCAGGCAGTAGGAGAAGCCAATCCGCTGGCGCAGTTGGCGCAGATGCGGCTTGGCCAGTCTGGCATCCAGCTCCGGCTGGCCGAACAGCACGATCTGCAGCAGCTTGCTCGATTCAGTCTCGAGATTGCCGAACAGGCGGATCGCCTCCAGCGTCTCGTCCGGCAGCGCTTGCGCCTCGTCGATCAGCACAACAACCCGACTGCCCTGCTGGTGCAGGCTGATCAGGTGACGATGGATACGATCGGTCAGATCCAGCTCGCTCTGATCCCGTACCGCCAACCCCAGCTCCAGCGCCAGCGCGATGCGCAGCTCGGCCGGAGTGAGGTGGGGATTGGGCAACCAGGCAAGCCGCACCGGACGCGCTTCCGAACCCAGCTCGCTGAGCAACTTGCGGCAGAGCAGTGTTTTGCCGGTACCCACCTCGCCGGTCACCTTGATAAAGCCCTCCCCCTGCGCCAGCGCCCAGTTGAGCACCTGCAGCGCCTCTTCGTGAGGCGGCAGGCCGTAGTAGAAGCCGGTATTGGGGGTGAGGCTGAACGGCGCCTCCTGCAGGCCGAAGTGGGTCAGGTACATGAGACCTCACCTGCCACGGCAAGCAAGCAGCCTGTGCAGGCAAGGCAGCACAGGCCGTTCGGGATAGGGGTGACCGTATCTGGTGTCATGGGTCAGCCCTTGGCCGGATACCACTTGTCGAGCAGCTCGGAGGAGCGTTGCAGCTCGTTTTGCCAGGTATCTTTCTCCACCACGGTCGGTTTGAGCATGATCACCAGCTCCACCTTCTTGGTGCTCTCGCGGCGGTTGGTAAAGGCTTCACCCACCCAGGGAATATCCCCCAGCAGCGGCACCTTGCTGACGATCTCCTGCTTGTCGGTCTTCATCAGGCCGCCGATAACGATGATGTCACCGTTATTGGCCTGCACCACGGTATCGGATTCGCGGATCGAGCTTTTCGCCAACGGCAACACCAGCGTATCGCTGTCTGTCACCTTTATGGTCTTGGTTTGCTCTTCAGTATCGATAACGGAGGGATGGATATGCAGCAGCACCTTCCCCTCTTCATCGATCTGTGGTGTTACATCCAAAGAGATACCTGAGAAGAAAGGAGTCAACTCTACATTGGGAGTTGTTCGGTCACCGCTCGTCGTGCTCACGGTTGTTGTCGATGCGTTGGTGACGAAGTACTCGTCCGTCCCCACCTTGATCACCGCCTTCTGGTTGTTGGTCGCGGTGACACGGGGGCTGGAGAGGGTATTCACATCGCCCTGAGTCTTGAGCAGGTTGACCGCTACATTGAAGTTGCCGTCAGAGACCTTGAAACCGGCGCCGCCACCCAGTGCAGTGAAGATCTGATTAGGGGTGGTGGGTAACTGGGTATTGGCCAGTGAACCGCCACCGGTAATCCCCTTGTTGCCATCCCAGCTGGCGGAGAGACCGCTCCAGTCCACTCCCTGCTCATACCCTTCGTTGAGGGCAACTTCGATGATCCGCGCCTCCAGCACCACCTGCCGCTTGAGGTGACTATCGGATTGATTCAGGAATTCACGCACCGCCTTGAGCTCTTTCGGGTAGGCGCGAATGGTGACCAGACCCGCCTGCGGGCTGGTGATCACCGCGCGACCATCACCCGTGCCAATCAGGGTCTGCAGAGAATCGCGCAGATCGGTCCAGTAGTCGCTGTTGGTATCGGTCTCGATACGGGTGCCATTGCTGCTGTTGCCGTTCGAGTTGTTGCCGGAGGAGTTATTGGTGCTGTTGTTGTTCGATGCACTGTCAAAACTGCTGTCGCTGCTGTTATTGCTGTCATTGGCCGTCACCCCGCCGGTGCTGACCGAGGTGCGGGAGAGACCACGACGGGACATCATCAGGTAGTTGACCGGGATGGTTTCGGTACGCAGACCCGCCGGATAGATATGGAAGACATTGCCCTTGCGCTGCACGTCGAAGCCGTACATGTCGCCCACCACAGCCAGCACCTCTGGCAGAGTCACATCCTTGAGCTCGACGGAGACCAGCCCGGCCACCCCGGGGTGAACCGCCACGCTGTAGCGGGAGCCCTTGAACAGGGAACCGAAAAACTCTACCGCCTCCACGTCGTGAGCCGCGATACGCAGCCGTTTCTCCGGCATGCCGACCGGCATCTGCGGCCGGTTCAGCTGCAGCAATTCACTTTGCACCGATTTGGGCAAAGCGGTCAGAGGGGCAGCCTGTTTCTGCTGTTCGTTCATGGCCTGTTTGAGAGCATCCTTCGCCTGGGTCGGCTCGGGGTGCTGATACGTGGTACAGCCTGCAGCCATCATGGCCACGGTGATCAGACAGAGACGGTGTTTTTTCATGTAATTAGGGCACCCTGACTTGCAATTAAACTCGATAAAGCCGATTCACCTCTCGAGAGGCAAGCACGACTCAAACCCGGATCTTGCTGGCAAACAGTGTTACCGCATGGCGTTTTCCCGCCTTTTCCAGCACCACGGCATCGGCATTGATGGCCACCAGCGTATAGCCGTCCACCTGTTGCCCGACCCGATAACTCTTGCCATTAAGTACCGCCAGTGCCGGGCCATTGCCCAGCACGACACTCTGCAGCTTCGGCAAACCGGCGCTGCTCTCGCCGGTCGCACGGGCGCCAACCGCCACATCCGCCAGTGGCGCGGTGGGATCCTGCAATACTTCGACCAGCTCCGCCTGTACCAGCAAGCTGAACAGGCAACAGCACAACGCAAACACTCTAGCCACGGATAAACTCCTTGCTGGTACTCAGGGTGTAGATCTCCATCTCCACCACCGCGCCGGGATAGGCCTTGACCTGATAGTCGAACTGCTTCCAGTAGAAGTGACGCGGCAAGGCTTCCAGCGCTTTAAGATATTGATACACATCGAAATAGCCGCCTTCAAGCTGAAGCCGGATACCATGCTTGTAGAGATTGACCTTCTGCTCCCCCGCCATCAGCGGGGTCGGCTCCAGCGAACTGAGCGCCAGCATGTGAAGGTTGGCGGAGCGGGAGAGCAGCGCCTCCAGCACCAGCGGCATCTCGTGCGCCGGGATCAGATCGACGGTCTGTGCCTTCAGCTCATCGTCGATCCGGGCCAGATCCGCTTCGATCTGCGCCAGCTGGTCGCGAACTCCCTGATTGGGATCCCGCTTGAGCCGTGCCTGTTTGCCGAGGTTTTCCAACTCCATGATCTCGAGGTCACGCTCGGCGGCACTCAGGGCCATGCGATCCTGCTGCAGGCGGGTATCGGCGCCATCGATCCAGCCGTAGAGTCCGGCCGCGCCCAGCAACACCAAACCAGTCAGCAGGATCAACACCCGCTCCCGCTGGCTCAACACGGCGATACGCTGGCCCCATGCCTGCCATTGTGCTTTCAGGTTCATCAGGGTTTCTCCCGCGCAATGCCGCTCAACTGGAAGGTCAGGCGACCCTCCTTGTCACGGCCGAGGGTCAGTTCACCAAACTCCTTGCCCACCAGACTCGGGGTCTGCTTGAAGCGGTTGACCCAGGCCGGTACATCCTGACTGCGTCCGGCAAAGCCGGAGAGGTTGATCCGCCCTTCGTTGATCTCGATGCGCTGCAACGAGAGGTTGCTGTTGCGAATGCGGGAGAGATCCGCCATCACGCTGGCGTAGCCCTGGGATTTTTGCAGGGTCAGGCTGCCCAATTGGCGCATCAGCCCCTGTTTGGCCGTCAGCTCATCCTGCTTGTTGACCAGTTGCTGTTGCAGCCGGGGATCTGCCTGATGGCGCGCCAGCTCGGCATCGAGCCGCTGCGCCTCGCTACGCTTGAGTTCCAGCTCGGCAGAGCGCTGCGCCAGCGCCCGGCTGACCTGCTGCTGCTGCCAGCTGTAACCGACACCCGTCAACAGGATCAGCAGCAGTGCAAAGCCCCATACCAGCGCCATCTGATTGAGGCTGGCCCACTGCCGCTTGGGGCGAAACTCGGCGCCATAGAGGTTTATCTGACGTTTCATCACGCATCCTCCCCGATGGCGGCTGCGTAGGCCGAGAGGTATTCGACGCCGGCCAGGATCGCCTTGTTGGCCATGGCGGAGACGGCAAAGCCGAAGGTCTGCTCCATGTGGCGCACCAGGGTACCGATAAAGGGCGAGGCGACGGCAAACTGCATCTGCCCCAGCTCGGGCAATTTCAGCTGGCCCGCCAGATAGTCGAGAGAGCGCTGGATCTCCAGCGCCAATGAATCGAGCAGCATGCTGTCCGGCTCATGTTCGCCAGTCAGGCTGGTAAAACCGCGCAGCTGGCGGGAGAAGCAGAGCCCGCCCTGATGGAAGACCAGCAGTTGCAGATCCTGCCCCTTGGGCTGCCACAGCAGCATGCGCACCGTGTCATCCGCGTCATAGAGAGAGGTGAGCGCCAATTCGTCGCTGATGATGGATTGCAGGGTAGCGATGCCATTGATGGCATCGGCCAGCTGTTGCACCCGGCTCTTGGGCAAGCAGATCACATTGATGCGCGGACGACCGGCAGGCGGGGTGGGCAAGTCCACATAATCCATCGCCAGTTGCAGCACGGGTTCGCTGACATAGTCCTTGATGGCCCAGGGAAGCGCCCCCGCCATCTCGGCGTCAGGCACGGCAGGCTTGTCGATCTGGATCTGTTGATAAAGGCTGGCGGCGAGGGCCACCCGCACCGTAGACTTGGCCAGCCCATGGCGGCTGAACAGCTCGTTCATGGCCACTGCCCACTCCTGTGGGCCGTTGATGGTGCGCGTCGCGAAGACGGGGGGATTGCCCACCGCAGCCAGCATGATCCTGTCATTGGCCAGCAAGAGCCCGACCTGGCGGCTTGGCGTCGACCGTCTGAACAGTTGTTTCATGTAAGCCCGCCCATCAATAGTGATTAAATGTATGAAATATTAACATAAACAGCAGATTAGCCTCCAGATTAAAAGACGGACTCACCATTGCAAGCCAACCTTTCCGCCGAGTCAGAGGGTCAAGCCATCCTCCCTTCCCCCCTGCAACACCTCCACCATCCGCTGCTGACCCGCTATGGCGTCGAGCTGTGGTGCAAGCGGGATGATCTGATCCATTCAGCCATCTCCGGCAACAAGTGGCGCAAGCTCAAATACCACCTGCGGCATGCCAAAGAACACGGCAAACGGCATCTGCTCTCGTTTGGCGGCGCCTACTCCAATCATATCCACGCGCTGGCGGCAGCGGGGTGCCAATCTGGTCTTCGTACTACCGGTATCATACGGGGCGAATATGACGCCGTCAGTAACTCTACCCTGCGGGATGCCCGGCGCTGGGGCATGGATCTCGTTTTCGTCGACCGCCAGAGTTACCGGCGACGGCAGGATCCCGACTGGCTGGCCCAATTCGATGCACCCGATACCCTGATCGTGCCGGAAGGGGGTAGCAGCCCACTGGCCATCCCCGGCGTGGCGGAACTGGTCGGCGAGGTGCCCTTCTCGCCGGATCTCTGGGTACTGCCCTGCGCCAGCGGCGGCACTCTGGCGGGCCTGATCGCTGGCAAACGGGATCGGGAGCAGATCCTCGCCATTGCGGTACTGAAAGGAGGCGGCTTTATCGCTGACGAGGTGTGTCGCCTCCATCCCGCGGCTGCCAATATCCCCGGCTGGCGCATCGCGCTCGATCACCACGATGGTGGCTATGCCAAGTTCAGCCCGGCCCTCTGGCAGTGGGTGCAGAATTTCAGCGCAACGACCGATCTGCCCCTTGAGCCTATCTACAGCGGCAAGGCGATGTGGGGGCTATTTCGCGAGCTGGCGGCAGGCCGTATCGCCCCCGGCAGCAAAATCGTCTTTATCCACACTGGCGGCATGCAGGGGCTCGCCGGGCTGCGTGAGCAGGGGCGACTGTGACCCCCATCTGACGGCAACCACAAACAACAGAGGGTCGCCCCAAGGCGACCCTCTGTTGTTTATCTCAATCACCAGCCGGTTCCAGCACCAGACGCTGGGGTTCGGCAAACCAGGGCCCCTGCCCGGCATGCACCCCGAGGTGGCGCAGCATCTTCCACTCGTCGCCACTCTCGACTCCCACTGCCAGCACCCGGGTGCGGGTATTGGCGCAGCCCCCCACCAAACTGCGTACCGCCATCTGGTTGACCTGACGGGCATGGATCTCCCGCACCAGACTAGGGTGCAGCTTGAGGAAGTTGATCTCGAACTCCTTGATGTACTGGGTGCTCACCACATCCTGACCGGCATGATCGATGGCCAGCTGGCAGCCCAGCATCCGCAGGGAGCGCAGCGGCCGCTTGAGCGCCTCGAAGTGGCGGGTCACCTGGGATTCCGAGAGTTGCAGGATCAACCGCTCGTTGGTGCTGCGCGGCAGCTGGAACAGGGCGAAGAAGAGCCAGCGCTGGAACTCGCGGTTGAGCAGGCTCTGGGCACTGAGGGTCAGGCTGATGGGGCAGCTCTGCTCGGAGCGCTGGCGCAGCAGGGTGAGGGTCTGCTCCGCCACCAGCCGATCCAGTTGCAGCAACAAGCCCACCTTCTCCGCCATCGGCATGAAGATCCCCGCCTGCAGGGCACGCCCCTGCTCGTCGTGCAGATAGGTGAGCAGCTCCTGCTGCAGCACCACCTGCCCCCGATCCTGCTGGATCGGCTGGGTATAAAATTCGATGCCGTGCTCTTCGAGACGGCGGCTGATCAGGGTGCGCCAGCGTACCGTGCCCTTGCTGCTCTGCTCCTCATCCAGCTGCTTCTCGTATAGGAACCAGCCGTTGTGGCCCTGCAGACGGGCGCTCTTGAGGGCCAGCTCCGCCTCCTCCTGCACCTTGAGCAGGCTGTCTTGTGCCTGATAACAGACGGCGCCGAGATAGACCGCCGTCTCCGGGTTGACCTCCTGCGGCCAATGCAGCCGTTGCAGGCTCTTGAGCAGCTGGCTGGCGCTATCCACCATCTCGCTCTCGGACATATTGGGCAGCAGCACCGCAAAAACCTGACCGGCATAGCGGGCCTGCAGGGCACCGTTGTGTTTGCGCACGAAGGCACCTATGGTGGCGCTCGCCTCCATCATCAAATCATGCCCCAGCAGTTCGAACTGATCGGCCTCCAGCTCCTCCAGACAGGCGAGATCGATCAGCAGCACGCCGCCGCTCATCACACTCGCCTCCATGATGGCGCTCTCCAGCCGGTTGTCGAAAAACAGCCGGTTGCCGATGCCGGTCATCTTGTCGACGAAGGCGTTGCTGCGAATGAAGTTGTCGAAGCGGCTGCGCTCCTTGCGGGCATCCGCCAGCTCGGCGAGCAAATGATCGAGGGCCTGACTGGCGGCCACCGGCCACTCTTCGGCGGGGTCATGACTCAGTTTGGAGAGCTTGTCATCGAGGATCAGCTGGGCGCGAATGCCCAGCAGCTCGGCCCCGCGCAACTGCTGGCGCAGCCAGCGGATGGAGTACCAGAGACCGAACACCACGATAAAGATGCCCAGCGAGATGCCAGACATCGCCTTGATGGAGTATTCCGCCTCCTTGAAGGGGCGCTCCAGTTTGAAGTTGGCCTGCATGCCGGCCTGATGGGGCAGCGGGTGGCTGTATGGCACCAGCAGCTGTTCGTCGACCGGATTGCGCACATCGCGGAACCAGTAGACCCGCTGGTTATTCTGGCGCACCTCCAGCTCTACCACATGGGCAGCCCGCAGCAGAGTGGGCAGCCAGTGGCTCATATCTTCCATGTCGTGAGCAACATCGAGCTGCTTGTCGATCACCTCGACCAGCGCATCCACCTTCTTTTGCTGCAACTCCATGCCCAGCTCGCGAAAGCTGAACACCCCGCCAATCAGCACGGTCGCCATGGCTGCGATCACGCAAAGGGTGATAAATGAGACAAGCTGTGTAGTAAGTTTCATGCGCCTTTCCGTATGCCCAGCATCATCCATGTCGCCTCATGGTAGCAGCGGCGATCGGGCCACAGCTATGGATGAAGATCCCGCTTCTGCAATTTAAGCGGGCAAGCATAACCCAAAGCAGAGGGAGAATACCAAGGATGACGGGCTACAGATGCGGGAAAGGGCGGGATGACAGACAGAAAAATGGTCCCTCAAAGGGGACCAAAAGGAACACTCATATCAAAACTAACACTCTGTGCTACTGACAAAAAACAGATACAGGAGTATTGAACACACGGTGAGTCAAACCGCAGGGCTACTCTAATGCAGTTCGGATAAGCTGAGCAATTGTCATTTATGACAGGTCAGCGATTGAATCTAGCCAAAGTTAATAATAAACACATTTAAAATCATGCAGTTAAAAAATCAATCAACAAGTGTGACAACTCGGACTCAAATTGATTGCACTAATGCTCTATGATGGCTAAGTCCATTTGTGTCTCATGAAACTGGCAGGTACTTCCTTTGCGTAAATCACCCGTCTGGATCGCTCTGTTGCTGTTCGTCCTGCCTGTCGTGGGCAGCCAGTTTCTCGGCCTGTGGTTTGCCAAGCCGATGGCCTTTCATATGCTGGAAGAGAAGGTTGCCGAGCTCAAGGGGGCCATGGCCGTACGCCACCGGGAGCTGGATGCCGCCATCAACAAACAGCTGGCACAATTTGAGTTCAACTGCGGCGCCAAAGACATGGAGCTGCTGCGCGATCCGCGCTTCTACAGCGCTCATATCCGCCTGCAAGGGCTGGAGCTCGTCTCCGGCAACAGCTGCTCCAGCCTGGGGGTGGAGATCCCGCTGATCAAAGAGCTCCAGAATAGCGGGCAGAAGTTCGGCAAACTGGGGATCACCGCCACAGTGGCCAAATACAATACCGAACAGGAGCTGGTGGCCTTTTACCGATCCGGTGACAACCTCGCCTACTGGGTGCTGGATAACAGCTGGAGCCACGACCTGCTGCAACACCCCTGCAGCCACTGCTTCTATCTGGAGTTCAGCCGACAGGATACCGATGCAAGCACAGTCCACTTTCCCCGTGGCGACAAGGAGATCAAACAGGAAGAGAGCAATATCAGCCTGAGTTTCTTCGATCCCAATGAACTCACCAAACAGACGGTCTGGGCGGGAAAAGCGCTGGAGCAATATGCCCATGACCAACTCAATCACTACGGTCTCTGGTTCGGTATCGCACTCGGCGCCCTGTTAAGTGTCACATACTGGCTGCTGCGCAGCTATCGGCGCTCCCTCAAAGGACTGCTGCAAACAGGATTGATACGCAAGGAATTTATTCCCCTCTACCAGCCGATAGTGGATGCCCGTACCCACCAAGTGGTGGGATTCGAGGCGCTGCTGCGCTGGCAGCGGGGAAACGAGCAGATCCCTCCGGGCACCTTTATCGAATATGCAGAAGAGCAGGGGCTGATCCTGCCGATGACCGAACAGTTGCTGGAGCAGGTGATCACCGACCTGCCGCAGCTGGCACCGGAGCAGTGGGTCAGCGTCAATCTGGTGGCGGCCCATATCGAGCAGCCCCTGCTGCGCACCCTGCTCGCTCACAGCCAAAACCCCTCACCCACCCGGCTCACCTTCGAGCTGACGGAGCGCAAGCCGATCCTCGACATCAAGGCGGCCACCGAGGAGATCACCCTGCTGCAACAGATGGGGTATCACTTCAAGCTGGATGATTTCGGTACCGGCTACGGCGGCTTTGCCTACCTGCAGAGCCTGGGGATCCGCCAAATCAAGATCGACAAGATGTTCGTCGATACCATAGGTACCAACGACCTCAAGCGCAGCGTACTGGATGCCATCATCGTCTTCGGTCGGGAATCGGGCATGGAGATGATCGCCGAAGGGGTCGAGAGCCAGCTGCAGGTCGACTATCTGAGCCAGCACGGCGTCTATCTGATCCAGGGCTACTTCTTCGGCAAACCCATGCCGCTGAAGATACTGACCCACTGGCAACGGGAGTGGCAGCTGCAACACCAGCAGGCCAGCTAACACAGAGATGGCAGGATTTGGCTGCGAAATGGCCTGGCTATACGCTCGGCATCACCAAAGAGGTGCCGATGGCCGGTAAGCCCCCCAGCAGACCCGGGCCCGGCTCCATGGTGAAATCGAACCACCTCCTGCCACCCCTTATTTACATTCAGCAACAAAATGATCTGCCCTGACGGGGATAACAACCTTTATCATAAGGAGCCGGTTATTGCGCAACCGATAACCGTGCAGCCTGTTTACGTCATCCGGTCGTCCAGACCCCCAATAGAGAACCATTGCCTATGAAGACAGTTATCCGGCAAGAGATTGCCCTGCCCGTTGGCCTGCTGACCCTGCTCTTTTTCAAGACCCTGGGCAGTGACCTGCTGACAGAGACAACTCCGCTCGGGATCTATCTTCCGGTTTCAGCGGCACTACTGGCCATCGTCACCTGGGCCATCTTCTCGGTGGTGCGCCACTCCGATGCCCTCGCCATCAAGCTGGGCGAGCCCTTCGGCACCCTGATCCTCACCCTCTCGGTCATCTCACTGGAGGTGGTGATGATCTCCTCGGTGATGCTGACCGGTGAACCCAACCCCACCATGGCCCGCGATACCATGTTTGCGGTAGTGATGCTGGTGAGTACCGGTCTGGTGGGCTTCACCCTGCTGTTTGGCGGCTGGCGCTACCACACCCAGAGCTTCAATCTGGACGGGGTCAAATCCTATCTGGTGGCCATCATCCCGCTGGCCCTGCTCTGTCTGGTGCTGCCCAACTTCACCGAGGGCGGTGCAATCGGCAGTATGTCGCGCGCCATGTCGTGGATGCTGATCATCATCTCGATCCTGCTCTACGGGGTCTTTCTGCTGATCCAGACCCGCAGCCACAGCCACTTCTTCGTCGACAGCGATCACGAGGATTATGAGGAGCACCACGGCCCGCTGCAGAGCAACGTCTATCACACCATCCTGCTGCTCGCCTACCTGCTGGTGGTAATCCTGCTGGCCAAGACCCTGGCCATCCCCATCAACTACGGGGTGCATGTGATGGACGCGCCCGCCGCACTGGGCGGCTTTATCGTGGCCTGCATCGTGCTGGCCCCCGAAGCAGTCGGCGCCATCAAGGCCGCTTTCAACAACCAGCTGCAACGGGCCATGAACCTCTACTTCGGCTCTGTGCTGGCCACCATCGCCCTCACCGTGCCTGCCGTGCTCTTTATCGGCTCCATGCTGGGTCAGGAGGTGCGCCTCGGCCTCTCCCCCGCCGATATGGTGCTGCTGGTCACGACCTTGATGGTCTGTAAAGTGACCTTCAGCAGCGGCCGCACCAATGTGCTCCATGGTGCGACCCATCTGGTGTTGTTTGTGGTCTATCTGTTCCTGATGTTCGAACACGAATAACCGCGTTCAACCAACGTCAGAAACGCAAAGACCGCCCGATGGGCGGTCTTTTGTCATCTGCTCCCGGCTCTCACCGGCGCCAGTGAAGCGGCTTTCCCCTCATCCCCCACCCTTCTCCCGCCAGAGGAGAAGGGTGATCAAGGCTTACAGGCTGGGCAGCACCCCGGCCGGGATCAGATCGTTGTAGCTGGCACGGCCCAGCAGGGCGGCGGCCGCTTCGATGTCCGGCGCGAAGTACCTGTCCTTGTCGTAGAAGCTCACCTCTGCCCGCAGTCGCCCCTTGGCCAGCTCGATCAGCGCGGTACTGCGCAGCGGCGCGCGAAAATCGAGCCCCTGTGCCGCCGCCAGCAGTTCAACTGCCAGAATGCCGCGGGTGTTCTCGGCCATATCGGCAAGCCGGCGGCCAGCGAAGGTCGCCATGGAGACGTGATCCTCCTGATTGGCGGAAGTGGGCAGACTATCCACCGAGGCGGGATGGGCCAGGGTCTTGTTCTCGGAGGCCAGCGCCGCCGAGGTGACCTGAGCGATCATAAAGCCGGAGTTGACCCCGCCGTTGTTGACCAGAAACGCCGGCAGACCGGACATCCGAGAGTCGATCAGCAGCGCCATGCGCCGCTCGGAGAGGGAACCTATCTCGGCGATGGCCAGCGCCAGATTATCGGCGGCGAAGGCAACAGGTTCTGCGTGGAAGTTGCCGCCGGAGAGGATCTCCTCGTCATCGGCAAACACCAGCGGGTTGTCGGAGACCGCGTTGGCCTCGCACACCAGCACCTCGGCGGCGTGGCGGATCTGGGTCAGGCAGGCACCCATCACCTGCGGCTGGCAGCGCAAGGAGTAGGGATCCTGCACCTTCTCGCAGTTGTGATGGGACATGCCGATCTCGCTGCCATCCACCAGCAGGTGGCGATAGCAGGCGGCCGCATCGATCTGGCCACGCTGACCGCGCACTTCGTGGATGCGAGCATCGAACGGCCGACGGCTGCCAAGGGCGGCTTCCACACTCATGGCACCTATGGTGATGGCACCAGCGAACAGATCCTCGGCATGGAACAGCCCTTCCAGCGCGAAGGCGGTGCTCGCCTGAGTGCCGTTAAGCAGCGCCAATCCTTCTTTGGGTGCCAGCGCGATGGGCTCCAGCCCGGCAATTTTCAGCGCCGTAGCGGCGTCGATCAGCTCGCCCTTGTGGCGAGCCTTGCCTTCACCGATCAGCAAGCAGCTCATATGGGCCAGCGGCGCCAGATCGCCGGAGGCGCCGACGGAACCCTTCTTCGGCACCACCGGATAGACTTCGGCGTTGATGAGGGTCATCAGGGCCTCAAGCACCGTCAGGCGGATGCCGGAGAAGCCGCGCGCCAGCGAGTTGAGCTTGAGCACCATCATCAGCCGCACGGTGGCGTCATCCATGTACTCGCCAATCCCTGCCGCGTGGGAAAGCACGATGGAGCGCTGAAGCTCGTCCAGCTGCTCCACCGGAATGCGGGTGTTGGCCAACAGGCCAAAGCCGGTGTTGATGCCATACACCACCCGGTTTTGCTCGATCACCTTGGTGACCACGGCGGCGGAGGCGTGGATCCCCGGCAGGGCGGCCGGATCCAGTGAAACATGTACCGGCTCGCGGCTGACGCGGCGCAGGGTGGCAAGATCCAGCTCGCCCGGAGTAATAGTCAATTCAAACATGGTGTTACACCTTTCCTTTGACACCGTTGGCGCCGTCAATCATCGGCAGATCCAGTTTCGCCTCATGGGCACAGTTGATGGCAATCTCGTAGCCCGCATCGGCGTGACGCATCACCCCGGTGGCCGGGTCGTTGCGCAGCACCCGACCGACCCGCTTGGCAGCATCATCGGAGCCGTCACAGACGATCACCACGCCGGAGTGCTGGGAGAAGCCCATGCCGACTCCGCCGCCGTGGTGCAGCGACACCCAGGTCGCGCCACCGGCGGTGTTGAGCAGGGCGTTGAGCAGCGGCCAGTCGGAGACGGCATCGGAGCCATCCATCATCGACTCGGTCTCGCGGTTCGGGCTCGCCACCGAGCCGGAATCCAGATGGTCGCGACCGATGACGATGGGGGCTTTCAGCTCGCCATTCCTGACCATCTCGTTGAAGGCCAGTCCTAGGCGTACCCGATCCTTGACCCCGACCCAGCAGATCCGCGCCGGCAGCCCCTGAAACGCGATGCGCTCGCGGGCCATGTCGAGCCAGTTGTGCAGGTGAGGATCATCCGGGATCAGCTCTTTCACCTTCTGATCTGTCTTGTAGATATCTTCCGGATCGCCGGAGAGGGCCACCCAGCGGAACGGGCCAATCCCCTCGCAGAACAGCGGGCGAATGTAGGCGGGGACGAAGCCGGGGAAGTCGAAGGCGTTCGCAACCCCCTCCTCCAGCGCCATCTGGCGGATGTTGTTGCCGTAATCCAGAGTCGCCGCGCCGCGCTCTTGCAGGGTCAGCATCGCCTCCACCTGACGGGCCATGGAGCGACGAGCGGCCAGATTCACCTCCTGCGGGGCACTCTGCTGTAGCTCGCGCCACTTGGCCACGCTCCAGCCCTGCGGCAGGTAGCCGTGCACCGGGTCGTGGGCGGAGGTCTGGTCGGTCACCACATCCGGTGTGATACCTCGGGCCACCAGCTCGGCGAAGACGTCGGCGGCGTTGCCGAGCAGACCGATGGAGATGGCGGTGCCGCTCTGTTTGGCCTCTTCGATCATGGCCAGCGCCTCATCCAGACTGTGAGCCTTCTTGTCCACATAACGGGTGCGCAGACGAAAATCGATGCGGGTCTCGTCGCACTCGACGGCGATCATCGAGAAGCCGGCCATGGTGGCGGCCAGCGGCTGGGCGCCGCCCATGCCGCCGAGCCCACCGGTGAGGATCCAGCGGCCCGCAGGCGAGCCGTTGAAGTGCTGGTTGGCCACCGCGAAGAAGGTTTCGTAGGTGCCCTGCACTATCCCCTGGGTGCCGATGTAGATCCAGGAACCCGCAGTCATCTGGCCGTACATCATCAGGCCCTTCTTATCGAGCTCGTTGAAGTGCTCCCAGTTGGCCCAATGCGGCACCAGATTGGAGTTGGCGATCAGCACCCGCGGCGCATCCTTGTGGGTCTGGAACACCCCGACCGGCTTGCCGGATTGCACCAGCAGGGTCTGATCCTCCTCGAGCCGGGTCAGCACCTCGACGATCTTGTCAAAGCAGGCCCAGTTGCGGGCAGCGCGACCGATGCCGCCATAGACCACCAGCGACTGGGGATGCTCGGCCACCTCGGGGTCCAGGTTGTTCATCAGCATCCGCAGCGGCGCCTCGGTGAGCCAGCTCTTGGCGGTCAGCTCGGTACCGCGCGGGGCACGGATCACGCGGTTAGGATCATGACGGGGATCCAGCTGTTGCACAGACATACACACTCCTTGTTGTATCAATAGGGTGCCTTCGGCGATGGGTGGCCAAAGGGTTAACGGGTCAACAGATGAACCAGCCGCGCGGCCACGCGGGCACTGCGGTTGTCCTGATCCAGCGTCGGGTTATACTCGGCCAGATCGGCGAGCCGCAGCTTGCCGCTGGCCCGGATATGGGCGATCAGCGGTTCGATCACCGCCAGCTCCACGCCGCGGGCGGCGGGGGCGCTCACTCCCGGCATCACGGCCGCCGGCAGCACGTCGAGATCGATGGTCAGATAGAGGTGATCACAATCGGCGATAAAGGCATCCAGTCCGCTTAGCAAGGCTGGCAGTTCGGTCTGGGTCATCGCCTCGTCCAGCACATGCCACACACCCAGCGCCTTGGCACGGGCAAACAGGGCTTGGGTATTGGCGGTCTCGGCCACCCCAAGGCAGGCGTAGTGAAACGGCGTGCCCTGAGCGGCGCACTGCTCGGCGATCTGGAAAAAGGGGGTGCCGGAGCTTGCCAATTCCTGCTTCATGCGCAGGTCAAAATGAGCATCGAGGTTGATAATGCCGACCCTGCCACTGCCGCCCAGATGACTGTTGAGGCCGCTCCAACTGCCGAAGGCCACCTCGTGGCCGCCCCCCAGCACCAGCGGGAAGTGGCCCAGATCGAGCGCAGAGGCGACCCGCTCGGCCAGATGGCCGTGGGCTGCGTCGAGATTGCCATCGGGGCAGCTCACATCCCCGCCATCATAGACGGGACGATTCAGGTGCCAGGCGGTATTGGCCAGCAGCTTGCGGACCACCATCGGCGCCCCGGCGGCGCCGACACGCCCCTTGTTGCGGCGTACCCCTTCATCGCAGGCAAAACCGAGCAGCACTACACCGGCAGTGTCTTGTGCTCCGGCGGTCCAGGGCAGCATCTTGTCATGCCAGCGCAGTGCCAGTTCACCATCTTCCGGATCCTGCCGCCCCTGCCAGAGCGACATGTCGATCGGGTTGAACTTATCCATGGAGGGTCTCCTCGCCGTTGAAGATGCGGCCTGCCAGCTGATCGACGCCGACCATGTAGCTCAGCTCGGCCGGATGGGCGCAGTGCCAGATCAGGAAATCGGCCGCCATCCCCACCCTGAGCTGGCCAAGGCGATCCTGCTCACCGAGCGCTTTGGCGGCGTGACGGGTCACCCCGACCATGGCCTCCAATGGGGTCAGTCCAAACAGGGTGCAGGCCATGTTCATGGCCATCCGCAGCGAGACAATGGGGGCGGTACCTGGGTTGATATCGGAGGAGACCGCCATCGCCACCCCCGCCTTGCGCAGGGCGGCAACCGGCGGCAGCTTGGTCTCTTTGAGGAAGTAGAAGGCGGTGGGCAGCAGGGTGGCGACCACGCCACGGTGGGCCAGCGCCAGGATCCCTTCCGGATCCAGATACTCCAGATGATCCACCGAGAGGGCGCCAAAGTTGGCAGCGAGGGTGCTGCCACCGAGATTGGAGAGCTGATCCATATGCCCCTTCACCGGCAGGCCGTACTGATCCGCCGCCAGATAGACCTGCTCGGTCTGGGCCAGCGAAAAGCCGATGTGCTCGCAGAAGACATCTACCGCATCGGCCAGACCCGCCTCGGCGGCGGCCGGGATAATCTCCTGACAGATGGTCTCGACCCAGCTGTCGGGATCGTCGCGATACTCCGGCGGCACCGCATGGGCCGCCAGCAGAGTGGTTTTGACCCGGATCGGCAACGCCTCTCCCAGTCGGCGGGCCACCCGCAGCATCTTGAGTTCGTCATCCAGCGTCAGGCCATAGCCGGACTTGATCTCCACCGTGGTGACCCCTTCGCGGATCAGGGATGTCACCCTCGGCAGCGCCAGCTCGAACAATTGCTCTTCGCTGGCGGCACGGGTCGCACGCACCGTGCTGATGATGCCGCCACCCCGACGGGCGATCTCCGCATAGGGCACCCCTTTCTGGCGCAGTTCAAACTCTTCGGCACGGCTGCCGGCGAAGACCAGATGGGTGTGGCAATCGATAAGGCCGGGGGTAGCCAGCTTGCCCTGCATATCCTGCCAGTGAGCAGGATGGGGCCCCTTAAGCTCGGTCATCGGCACCAGCGCGTGGATCTTGCCATCCTTCACCCCGATGGCGTGGAGCGGCAGCAGGCCGTAGTCGGCCAGCTCATCATTCAGGGTAGCGGGCGTCACGTTGAGCCAGACCCGCTCGCAGTTCAACAGTTCCTTGTTCATAGCGACCTCAAATGTATATACATATTCTTATAGTCGATCTCTATGACGAAAGAAAGAGCGGCGTTCACATCCTGATAACAGCATCAAACTTAGAGTTTAAGCACAAAAAAGCCCACCAGGAGGTGGGCTTTGCAAAAATCGATTTGTATAGACATTCACTCCAGCTGAGTCTTGGAGCTGAGCTTGTAGCGGGAACCGGGGGAGAGCAAACGGGCGTAGGAGACGAGATGCCCCTCCGACCAGGTACGCCGGTGCAACAACAGGCAGGGGGAATCCACGCGGATCTGCAACAATCCCGCCTCACCGGCGCTGGGCAACACGGCTTCCACCACGTGCTCCATCTCGGAGAGGGGGCAGACATCCATCAGATAGCGGTTGGGGGTCTGTTGGGTAAAATCCTGCTCGCCATAGCCCGGCAAACGCCCGGCATCGACGAAGCGCTCCTCCAATTGCAACGGCTCCCCATCGGCCTGATGGACGATCAGGCTGTGAAAGATGGGGGCGCCAACCCGCAGCCCCAGTTGTACCGCCACCTTCTCGTCGGCGGCCAGCCGCTGCAGCCGGATCACCCGGGCGCTGTACTCACCGCCACGCTCGGCGATCTCGTCGGCAATATTGCGAATAGCCAGCAGCGGCGACTCGGTGCGCCGGTCCGCCACGAAGCTGCCGGAACCGGCGGTACGCACCAGCCACCCCTCAGCCACCAGTTCCCGCAGCGCCCGGTTGACCGTCATCCGGCTCACGGTGAACTGCTCGCACAGGGCCGCTTCGGTCGGGATCCTGTCCCCCGCCTGATAGTGACGTTCGCGGATCCCGTCCAGAATATGCTGTTTGATCTGCAGATAGAGGGCTGGCGCCACCATGAAGCACCCTAGCGCCGACGGTGGGGCGGACGCATGTCCGGCCAGGCGCGGTAGACATCGGGGATCTGATCCGGGCCGCTGATGCAAAGATCGAGATCGTGCAGCAGACCGTCTTTAATCCCGTAGATCCAGCCATGCACCGCCAGCTCCTGCCCCTTGCGCCAGGCGTTCTGGATGATGGTGGTGTGGCAGACGTTGGCGACCTGCTCGGCCACGTTCAGCTCGCACAGGTAGTCGAAGCGCTCATGCTCATCCTCGATGGCCTCGAGCTCTTCACCATATTTGAAGTAGACATCCTTGATGTTGCGCAGCCAGTTGTCGATGAGACCCAGCTCCTGGTTCTGCATCGCGGCCTTGACGCCGCCGCAACCGTAGTGACCGCAGACAATGATGTGCTTCACCTTGAGCACTTCCACCGCGTATTGCAGCACGGAGAGGCAGTTGAAATCGGTATGTACCACCAGATTGGCGACGTTGCGGTGGACGAAGACATCCCCCGGCAGCAACCCCATCAGCTGGTTGGCGGGGACCCGGCTGTCGGAACAACCGATCCAGAGGTATTCGGGGGCCTGCTGGGCAGAAAGAGTGGCAAAGAAATTGGGATCTTCGGCTTTGATCCGTTCGGCCCACTCACGGTTGTTGGTAAACAGGTCGTTCAACAGTTTCACTTCTGCTCTCCCTAATGTGGCAGTGGCGGCAACATAACACACTCAAGGGTAACCAAAGCAAGGCCGACCAGATCCTTGCGAAACAAAAACAGGGCCATCAGGCCCTGTTTTTATGAGAGGAAGCATCAGGCTTCCATGGCATCTTTCAGCTTCTTGAGTGCGTTTTTCTCAAGCTGACGCACACGCTCGGCAGAGACGCCGTAGGTATCGGCCAGCTCCTGCAGAGTGGTCTTGCTGTCATCATCGAGCCAGCGGGCGCGGATGATGTGCTGGCTGCGCTCATCCAGGGTGGCGAGGGCCGAGCTCAGGCGACGGGTCGCGTGATCGTCCCAGTTGTCATTCTCGATGGTCGCTGCCAGATCGGAGGATTTGTCCTCCAGATAGTGAACCGGAGCGAAACCGCCCTCTTCCTCATCATCACCAACCAGATCGAACGCCTGATCGTAGTTGGCCATCCGCGCTTCCATCTCGGTCACGTCAGCGGCAGATACGCCGAGATCGGCCGCCACGGCCTGAACCTCTTCGTGGTTCAGCCAGCCCAGACGTTTTTTGGATTTGCGCAGGTTGAAGAAGAGCTTGCGCTGGGCCTTGGTGGTCGCCACCTTGACCATGCGCCAGTTGCGCAGGACATATTCGTGGATTTCGGCCTTGATCCAGTGCACGGCAAAGGAGACCAGACGCACGCCGACCGTCGGGTCGAAGCGCTTGACCGCCTTCATCAGGCCGATGTTGCCTTCCTGAACCAGATCGGCCTGAGGCAGACCGTAACCGGCATAACTCTTGGCGACATGAACGACAAAGCGCAGATGCGACATAACCAGCTGGCGGGCAGCCTCGAGATCGCCATCCTGCTGCAAACGCTCAGCCAGTTCACGCTCTTCCTCTGCGCTCAGCACAGGAATAGAGTTTACTGCCTGGATATAGCCTTCCAGACTACCTTGCGGAATCAGAGCCATAGTGCGCTGCAATGAAGTTCCCATCTGTTACCTCTTACTTTTCAATCGAATCAGTCTAACACCCTGAGAGGGTCTGTCTACTGACCGGATGCCATTCTGCGGCGTGTATCAAAGAACATGCCCAGTTTTAGACCGGCTTATCTTAAGCCTGCAGGATGAATCATGAATGAACAGTCAAAAAAAGGGGGTCACAATGAAGGACCCCCGAAAAGTAGCATGCTAAGTCCATTGTTGCGGAGCTCGCAACCTTCACATGCTTGCCAAGTCTGACGAGCAAGGCAGAGGGGCCACACCCGTATAAATGCTTCAGCTTTAATAGACTGCTTATAAATCAGAAGGTTCACTGGATCTAGCGAAGATCCGGAAGATCATTGTTATTCAGAATACTCTGACTATGGGGGCCAAGCCAGAAACGGCCCCTCTTTTACTTGATCCGCCTCTCAAAATCCAGCGATTTACTTTGATGATAAAGTAATCAGGATGGTTCGATGTCGCGAATGTGGCGATGGACCGAGAACCAGGAGGCAATCAGCCCCAGCAGGGCGCCCAGCAAGATCAGATTGATCCCGTCTACCGCTCCCATGCCAACCAACCGGAAGTTACTGTTATACAAGCCCGCCAGCTCCTTCACCACCCCTTCGCTCCAGATCACCATCACTTCGGTCAGCCACCAGGCCAGCATGCCGCCGATCACCCCGAACCAGATACCGGTATAGAGGAAAGGGCGATGAATGAAGGAGTCGGTCGCCCCCACCAGCTTGAGCACTTCGATCTCGGAACGCTGGTTGAGGATGTTGAGACGCAGGGTATTGCCGACGATCAGCAACACGGCGGAGAGCAGCAGCACCGCGATACCGGTAATGGTGTGGCGCAGCAGGTTCATGATCCCCTGCAACCGGGTCAGCCACTGCAGATCCAGCTTGCCCTGCTCGACCCCCACCTCGTTGTTGAGCTTGCTGAGCAGCTCGGCGGCCCCTTCAGGGTTCTGCCAGCGTGGATCCGGAATGACGCTCAGCACTGGCGGTAGCGGGTTGCTGTCCAGATAATCGAGCGCATCGCCGAAGCCGGAGATCTCGCGAAACTCCCGCAACGCATCGTCACGGCTCAGGTAGGTGACCGAATCCACCTCGGGATAGAGCAGGATCCGGTGTTGCAGATCGAGAATGCTCTGCTCCGGCAGATCCTTGCGCAGGTAAAGAGAGATCTGGGAACTGCTCTGCCAGCTTCCCTCCACCACCTCGGCGTTTTTCAGCAGCACGTGGAAACAGGAGGGCAGTGCCAGACTGACGCCGAGCACCGCCAGCGTCATCAGAGAGGCTAGCGGATTGCGCCACAACTCCCCGAGACTGGCAAACGCCTGCCGCACATGGTCAACCCCGTACATCATCAGACGGCGAAGCGGCGGTTGTTTATGACGAACGATAGCCATCAGAGCTCCTCCCCGGCCGAATACATGCGACCCGCCTTGAGGGTCAGGGTGCGATAGCGCATGCGGGCGATCAGCCCCAGATCGTGAGTGGCAATCAGTACCGAGACCCCAAAATTGTTGAACTCCTGAAATAGCCGCATGATGTCCATGGAGAGCTGGGGGTCCAGGTTGCCGGTCGGTTCATCCGCCAGCAGCAGCGGCGGCTTGTTGACGATGGCACGGGCGATGCCGACCCGCTGCTGCTCACCACCAGAGAGCATCCGCGGCTGGTAACGCTCCTTGCCGAGCAGCCCCACCTTGTCCAGCGCCGCCGCCACCCGCTTGTTGATGTCCGCATGGCTGTAACCATCGATCACTAGCGGCAGCGCCACGTTGTCGAACACGGTTCTGTCCATCAGCAGGCGGTGATCCTGAAAGATCATCCCGATCTGGCGGCGAACATAGGGGATCTGGCTGCGCTGGATATGGCTGACATCATCGCCATGGAAGAAGACGCGACCATCGGTCGGGCGCTCCATCACGCTGATCAGTTTGAGGAGGGTACTCTTGCCCGCCCCCGAGTGCCCGGTCAGAAAGGCCATCTCTCCCTTGCGCAGGTGAAAGCTGACCTTTTGCAGCGCCTGATGGCCGCCGCTGTATACCTTGCTGACCTTGTCAAAACGAATCATAACGGTTCCCTGAAATTGACAAACCCCGACCGGAGTCGGGGTATGGAACACTTACTCATCACGGCTGAGCTGACTCATCGCGGCCGGACTTATTCATCGCGGCTGAAGAGCGCCTCGATGAAGTCGTTGGCAACGAAGGGACGCAGATCGTCGATCCCCTCGCCCACTCCGATGTAGCGGATCGGGATCTGGAACTTGTCGGCCACCGCGAAGATGACGCCGCCCTTGGCCGTGCCATCCAGCTTGGTGAGGGTGATGCCGGTCAGGCCAACCGCCTCGCTGAACAGCTTGGCCTGGCTCAGCGCATTCTGGCCGGTGCCGGCGTCCAGCGTCAGCATGATCTCGTGGGGCGCCTCTTCATCCAGCTTCTTCATCACCCGCACCACCTTCTTGAGCTCTTCCATCAGGTTGCTCTTGTTCTGCAGGCGACCGGCGGTGTCGGCGATCAGCACATCAGCCCCGCGGGAGCGGGCGGCCTCGATGGCGTCATAAATGACGGAGGCGGAGTCGGCACCGGTATGCTGGGCAATCACCGGAATGTTGTTGCGCTGACCCCAAACCTGCAGCTGTTCGACCGCTGCGGCACGGAAGGTGTCACCCGCCGCCAGCATCACGCTCTTGCCTTCAGCCTGGAACTGCTTGGCCAGCTTGCCGATGGTAGTGGTCTTGCCGACGCCGTTCACGCCGACCATCAGGATCACATAAGGCTTCTTGCTGGTGTCGATCACCAGCGGCTGCTCGACCTTGGCCAGCATCTCGCCCATGTCCTGCTTGAGCAGGCCGTAGAGCGCCTCGGCATCCTTGAGCTGCTTGCGGTCCGCGTGCTGCACCAACCCCTCGATGATGCGGGTGGTGGTGTCGACGCCGAGATCGGCGGTCAGCAACTGGGTTTCCAGCTCTTCAAACAGCTCGTCGTCGATCTTCTTGCCACGAAACAGGCCGAAGAAACCGGAACCGATATTCTCCTTGGTGCGCACCAGACTGCGCTTGAGGCGAGCAAAGAAGCCCTCCCGCTGCGGTTTGTCCTGGGTGTCGTCGTCCACCTTGGCGGCCAGCGGCAGAGCTGCCAGGGCGGCGGCCTCAGCCTCCATCGCGGCGACCAGGCGCATATCTTCCGCGCGCTGGGCCTCTTTGGCGATACGGGCTTCTTCAGCTGCCTGAGCTTCGGCGGCAATACGAGCCTCCTCCGCAGCGCGAGCTTCAGCAGCAATGCGAGCCTCTTCCGCGGCGCGAGCCTCGGCAGCAATACGAGCCTCTTCCGCGGCGCGGGCTTCGGCGGCAATGCGAGATTCTTCCGCGGCGCGAGCTTCGGCGGCGATGCGGGCCTCTTCTGCGGCGCGAACCTCGGCGGCGATACGAGCATCTTCTGCAGCGCGAGCTTCGGCGGCGATACGAGCATCTTCTGCAGCGCGGGCTTCGGCAGCGATGCGGGCCTCTTCCACTGCGCGGGCTTCGGCAGCGATGCGGGCCTCTTCCGCAGCGCGAGCCTCGGCGGCAATGCGAGATTCTTCCGCGGCGCGAGCCTCGGCAGCAATACGAGCCTCTTCGGCTGCCTTGACCTCAGCAGCTTGCGCCTCTGCGGCAGTGCGAGCGGCGTCAGCGGCACGCTCCTCTTCGGCGATCAGCGTTTCGTTGACGATCACCGGCTCCAGATCGGAGGCGCACTCCTCCACCACCAGCGGGCCGTGGTCGTCCAGCTCGGTCGGCAGGCAGCAATCATCTTGCAAAACGGGATTCTGTGCGCTAGCAGGCACTTCGGGGGCAACAGCCGGCGTACTATCGGAAACAGTGGTATCGGAAACGGGAGCGGGGGTAGCAGTGACCTCGGGCTCAACGGTAACGGGGGTGGCTTGGGGTGTCTGTGGTTGGACAGCCTCAGCCTCTTCTTTCTTGCGGCCGAAACCCAGCCAGGAAAACAAACCTTTTGCCATCTAAAAATACTCACATCAAAGGCTGACTGCTAAGATAGCCGTCCCTTGGCGGGTCGGCATAAAAATGAACCGCCTTATACTACCACTTTATTTTCTGACGATGAAACGCGATGCCCAGAGTGAAATCCAGCCGTAGCAACCCGAGCAAGAGTCCCGCCCCGCAAGGAAAATCGGGCTTTGTAAGAATCATCAGCGGCCAGTGGCGAGGCCGCAAATTGCCGGTCAAGGATGTGGAGGGGCTCAGACCCACCACGGATCGCGTCAAGGAGACCATCTTCAACTGGCTGGCCCCCCACATTCGCGGCACCCACTGCCTTGATCTGTTTGCCGGTAGCGGCGGACTCGGACTGGAGGCGCTGTCGCGCTATGCCGAGCAGGTGACCCTGATCGAGATGGACAAAGGGGCCGCCGACCAGATCAAGAAGAACCTGACCGCCCTCGGCAGCAGTCAGGGTCAGGTGATCCAGTCAGATGCAGTGAGCTGGCTGCAAGGCCCGGCCACGCCGTTTGATCTGGTATTCCTCGATCCGCCGTTTCGCCGCGAGCTGCTGCCGCAAGTGTGCGAACTGCTGGAGCAGCGCGGCTGGCTGGCGCCGGACGCCCTCATCTATCTGGAGCGGGAAAAAGAGATGGCCGATCTGGCGCTGCCCGCCAACTGGCAGTTACTCAAGGACAAACAAGCAGGTCAGGTCTGCTATCAACTCTATCTAAGAGAGGTAAACAATGAAGCGAGTCTTTAATCTGTTGGCGATGGGGCTGATATTGTTCTTCTGGTTTGGCGTGCTGGTGAGCCTGATTGCCCCGCTGCCCGGCAAACTCAACGGCTTTCTGCCGGTCTGCGGCGTGATCGTCGCCCTGCTGCACTGGCTGCAGGCCAGCATGATCAAGGCGGCTTGCAAACGCTACTTCGCTGTCACCAAGGCCGAATTTGTCACTGTGCTGATCTTTGGTGTGTTTGGCATGGTCGACATTCGTCAGCGCCTGCAAGAGATCGTCAACGCCGCCCAGCGCGGCAATCTCTCGGACAAACCATAAAAGAAAAGGGGACGGCGGTAGCCGTCCCCTAGAGTCGTGTCGTCCTGTCCGTAGAACTGCAATGCTCCCTGCAATCCCTGACGTTATCCTAATCCTTTGGAATATCCCCTTTACAATCCGTTGGCGTGTCCTGCGGCGTTCCTGGCCTGGCAATTCATCCTGAACTGCTTCACTGTCTCCATCCTGGAGGTGTCCATTACCACATCCTGTGGGGTTCCTTACGTCTTCCTGACAGATAACCATCCGGGTTATCTCACTTCATCCTGAAGTATTCCTCTCGCATCCGGCGAGGTCCTGTTCATCCTGAAGAACGAGGTTCCGTTCGTTCTGCTCCCATCCCGAGAGTGTCCTGCCGCATCCCGCGGTGTTCCTTTATTCATCCGTGACGATAATCATCCTGATTATCGAGCTCATCCTGAGGTGTCCCTTGTCCACATCCTGCGGACTATTCCATCTTTATGCGCTGCCCTGCATCCTGCCGGACCAGCTCCGTCCTTGTGAGACCCATACTAAGGAAATGCGCCCCCCGAACAAGGGCCATCCGATGATAAAGATCCGATGCAGCTCCCATCTCAAAAAACGAACTTAAAAACTAACCCTTTAATATCAGTCAGTTATTTAGTTTCACGGGAAAGCTCGATCATTCTGGCATGGCTTCGCGTACGGCTCAAAGCGCCAGCCTCTTACAGTTGCTATGGCAGATCTCTTACACAGGTTTCGCCCCCAAAAACGGGGCAGGAAAACGGTTCAATCCTGACGTTAAGACTTAAAAATTAGTTGAATAAATATGCTTAAAAAAACCGCAAAAAAAGAGCCGAGACCAGGCTCGACTCTTCAACATTCCAATTTTTTAATCAGCTCAAGCGGTTGGCCGGATTGAGATAGGCCTTGCGCAGCGATTCCGGTGCCAGCACCTCCAGTTCACCGCCGATGTTGTTCAACCAGCTGCGAAACTCCGGGGTGTCCTGCACTTCAGTCTCCACCACCACGCTGCGCTTGTCATAGCGGGTCATGCGCGGATTGTTGCCGGGGATCTGGTTATCCACCAGCGACTGGCTGTTGGCATCGATCCGGCCGACGAAGCGGA
This sequence comes from Aeromonas sp. Y311-2, assembly GCF_027706025.1. NCBI lineage: Bacteria > Pseudomonadati > Pseudomonadota > Gammaproteobacteria > Aeromonadales > Aeromonadaceae > Aeromonas > Aeromonas sp. Y311-2. The sequence goes on from NZ_JAPDCL010000012.1 coordinate 109,799, forward strand.
TTGGGCCGCTCACATCCTGATAGCCCTGATCGCGGATCAGCTTCTGGATATTGAAATCCTTCGGCTGGGTGGCGCTGAAGTTGGTCAGCTCCACGTTCTTGATATGGTCAAACGGGATGCCATAAACCTTGGGATCCAGCTCGGACAGAGTGCAGAGCAGGATCGGACCGTCCGGCTGATTGAGAATGCCGAGCGGGTTGATACGGTCGTAGCAGAGCCACACGGTGCGCTCTTTGATCACGCGCTGGATCTCGGCACTGAACTTGCGACCACGCCAGAGCGCATCGCGGATCAGGGTGCTGCGGCGGATCTCCGGGTTGCCGGCAAACGGACGCGGTGACTGGTGGACACTCTCCAGCCAGCGTTCGGCCAGTTCACTCTGACTGTCGCGGATCACCTGGCTCGCTTTGTCGACCAGCGGGTTCAATTCGGTCAGTACACTCGCCGGCAACAGTTGGCTCGCCTGATCACTCCAGGTTTTCAGGGCCACCGCCAGCGAGAGCGGCATGATATTGGCAAAGTCGTTGAGGCCGTGGCGCTCGAAGCACCAGCCATGGGGTTTGCTGCGTTCGTCCGAGGTGAGGTCGAACAGTCCCATGCCGGACATCTCCTCCAGGTCCCGTTGCACGGTACGCAGACTGACGTGGATGCCTTCCTCTTCCAGTTTTACCTGGAGTTGGCTGGCGGTCAGCTTGTAAGGGCGGTGCGGGATGCAACGCGCCAAGGTCAGTTGTCGTAACAGCTTCTTGCTCATGGTGCTTGCCTTCACTGGTTTAGCGTTGACTGTATGCTAGTCGTGACTTGCGACAGTCTATGTCGCAAGTTTTGCTGCGACAACTGTCGCCATTTTCATACAAAACACATTAACCAATTGATTTTCAAAGACAATGCACTCAAAAAAGGAGCCGCTAGAGGCTAAAATTAGCCAAAAATCCCTCAAATGAAAGTTCTATGTTGCGATTTATTGTCAGCATAAAACTCCGATTAATTAATTCATCGCAGAATATGATTTCAGGGGAGAGCATAGCTCTCCCCTTTTGCTCACATCAGCCACGACCAGGCTGACTTGGTGATGGCCGCACCGACCATGTAGCCAAACACCGCCAGTGCCGCCACACCGGCTACCAGCTTCTGACCGCGGGCCGGGCGCTTGAGCGCCATGACACCCAGACCGATATAGAGCACCAGTGCAATCAGCTTGGCCATCAGCCAGGGTTGTTGCCCCGGGCTCAACTGCAAGGCCACCGCCAGCAACACACCAAACAGCAGCAGGAAGGTGTCGTTGATATGCGGGAGGATCTTCAGCCACTTCTGCTGCAACCGAGCGCTGCCGGCCAGCGCCAGACTCCAGCGATAGATAAAGAGCAGCAGACTGACCAGCGCCAGCGTCATATGCAGGTGTTTGAACATGGGGTAATAGGCAATCATTTTGCTTCCTTGTCGTCGTCGGGTAGCCCGCTGTTCCAGTTGTGGGCATGGATACGCTCCTGCCCCTCCTCGTCGTCTTGCAACAGATCGGAGAGGATCTCCCGGTATTGCAGGCTCTTGTTGATATAAGTGTGTTCGTCGTCCAGATAGTTGACCTGCTCGCGCAACAGCCAGTTATCGTGCTGCTTGAAGGTCTGCCCCGCCCGCCAGGCCTGGTTGGCCCGAAAACCGAGCTGGGTCAGGGCTTCCACCCCCAGATCGACCGCAGAGCCCAGGGTTTCCCGGTGAACGCTCTCGACCCCGTGGCGCAGGATCTCGTGGGCATGGGGTCGATCCAGCGCTCGCGCCAGGATCTTCAGGTGCGGGAAGTGCTTCTGCACCATCTCGATCACCGCCAGCGAGGTAGCCGGATCGTTGATGGAGAGCACCAGCAGCTTCGCCTTGTGCGCCCCTGCGGCATGGAGCAGGTCGATCCGGCTGGCATCGCCATAGAAGACCTGATAGCCGTACTTGCGCAGGGTCTCTATCTGGCTGGCATCCTGCTCGAGGATGGTGGTACCGATGCCGTGACCATGCAGCAGACGTCCCACGATCTGACCGAAGCGGCCGAAGCCCGCGATGATCACCGGATGCTCCACCAGCTCGGGTTGTTCATGCTGCGGTGCGTCGCTCTGGTTACGGTAATCGAACCAGGGCTGGATCACCCGATCGTTGAGGATCAGCAGCAGCGGGGTGAGCGCCATCGAGAGTGCCACCACCAGCGTCAGCAGCGAGATGGTCTCGCCGGGCAGCACCCGATTTTGCGCGGCAAACGAAAAGAGCACGAAGGCAAACTCACCGCCCTGCGCCAACGCCAGCGCGAAAGTCCAGCGCTGACTCGGCGAGATACGGATGATGAAGCCGAGCGCCATCAACACCAGCCATTTGAGCACCATCAGGCCAACCACCAGGGTTGGTATCAGGAAGGGGTGCTCGGCAAACAGCCCAAAGTCGATCCCCGCCCCCACCGACATAAAGAACAGGCCGAGCAGCAGCCCCTTGAACGGCTCTATGTCCGCTTCCAGCTCATGGCGATATTCGCTGTCGGCCAGCACCACACCGGCGAGGAAAGAGCCAAGAGCGGGCGAGAGCCCCACCGACTCCATCAACACGGCGATAGCGATCACCAGCAGCAGGGCGGCGGCGACGAAGATCTCCCGCATGTGGGACTGGGCGATGGCACGAAACACCGGCCGCATCAGATAGTGGCCACCCAGCACTATGCCGGAGATGGCCGCGACCACCAGCAGACCGTGCTGCCACCCCGCCAGCTCGGAGCCGCCATTGCTGGCGACCGGCGCCATGGCCAGCAGCGGCAGCAACGCCAGGATCGGAATGACCGCAATATCCTGAAACAGCAGCACCGCAAAGGCGGAGCGAGCGCTCTCGCTCTGCATCAGCTTGCGCTCCTGCAGGCTCTGCAACACGATGGCGGTGGAAGAGAGCGCCAGAATGAGGCCGATGGCCAGCCCCTGTTGCAACGGCAGCCCAATCAGGTGCGCCACGCCGGTCAGTGCCGCCGTAGTGAGCAGCACCTGCAGGCCACCGGTGCCGAGGATCGGCCCCTTCAGCTGCCACAAGAGGGCCGGACGCAACTCCAGCCCAACCAGAAACAGCATCAGCACCACGCCAAACTCGGCGAAGTGCATCACATCCTTCTGCTCCCCCACCAGCCCCAGCAGAAAGGGGCCTATGATGATCCCCGCCAGCAGGTAGCCGAGCACCGAGCCCAGCCCCCAGCGCTTGGCGAGCGGCACCGCGATAACGGCGGCGGAGAGATAGATAAAGGCATCAAACAGGATCCCGTGGCCCATCAGTCAGCCCTCCGTGTGAACATCAGATCCAGCTCATAAGCACGGCCAACAAGCTGCCCGTGTGTCATCAGAGCACCTCCAGCAAGTCGCGCAGATAAGGACGCCCGGCCAGCTGCTCCGGGGTCAGCTGATCGTCACGCAGGGCGCAAAGCAGCTGGCGGTAGTCCTGCCCACAGCGGCGCAGGGCGGCGGGATCCTTGATCTTGTGAAAGGAGTGCAGCACGAAAGGGGGCAGCCAGTTCATGCCGCACAAGGTGGCAGCCTGCTGAAATGGCAGCAGAAAATCGAGCAGCGGTCGGCTGTTGTACCCCTCGCTGCAGTAGGACTCCGGCGCCCCGCCAGTGGTGATGGCGCTCAGCCACTGCTTGCCCTTGAGGGCGTGGGCTTCGGGGCCGTAGGCGTAGCCATACTCCAGCACCAGATCCATCCACTCTTTCATGATGGCTGGGCAGGAGTACCAGTAAAACGGGTGCTGGAAGACGATGATGTCGTGCTCACAGAGCAGCGCCTGCTCCCGCTTCACATCGATAAACATGTCGGGATAGTGCTGATAGAGGTCGTGAACCGTGACCCCCTCCAGCCCCTCAATCGCCTGCAACAGCTGCTTGTTGGCCCGCGAGCTCTGCAGCGCGGGATGGGAAAAAATAACCAAAATGCGTTTCATGACCACATCACCCGAACAAAGCCTTGCGGTGCAAGGCGAGGTAAACAGAAAAGGGGAGTCTGGGGAGCTGCATCGTAAAGGTGCACAGGAGAGCGACCTTATCAGGAAGCGCCATAGCCTGCCAACTCGGGTATCAGCTCCCGCAGCGCCGGATTGAGGGTCTGGTGGGCGGGATAGCAGAGCCCAATCCGGCGAAACATCCGCGGCCCGCTCACCGGCAGGGTACAGAGCCCCGCCTCATCCTCGACCAGCCCGTCCGGCAGAAAACTGATGCCGACCCCCGCCAGCACCAGCGCCATCACCAGCCCCTTGCTCTCGGCCTTGGCCACCAGATTGAGGGTAAGGCGGTCACAGGCCAGCAGGCCGATAGTCTGCTGATGGGCTTCGCAGGGCGGGCACTCAATAAAATCATAATGTTGCAGCTCGGCCAGCTCGATCCTTTCGCGACTGGCAAGGGGATGGTCGACCGGCACGCAGAGCACGTAATCCTCCTCCCACAGCGGCAGAAAGATCTCGTCCTCCCGGCGCAAGGCATCCAGCGTCAAGCGGCAGTCGGCGGGTGTGGTGTAGTCGGAAAGGGTGAGATCCAGCTGCGGCAACACGCGCTGTACTTGCTGCAGCAGCCCGGCCACCCGACGGCGACTCAAGTCCGACATGATGGCGATATTGAGCCTCGCACGCGTCGCCTTCTGGCGAAACAGCTCCGGCAGACGGCGCGCCTCCTCCACCAGCTTGACTGCGTGAGGATAGAGATAGTGGGCCGGATCTTTCGCCACCACCCCTTTCTTGCCCCGGGCAAACAGGCTGTCACCGAGCGCCTCTTCCAGCTGGCGCAGCCCCGCCGAGAGGGAGGGCTGGCTGACGTGGCAGCGCTCGGCCGCCGCCGTGATGTTCTTCTCTTCATAGATGGCGATGAAGAAACGCAGCAATCTCAAGTCCAGCATAAACCAACCATAGTTTTTTCAGATGATAACCAGCGGAAAACAATATTTATCACTTATAGATACAGTGACTATAGTGATTGGGTTCCGTGCTGGCCAGCCACCTGTTTGCTCAAACCGACTCTTGAATCAGAAGGAAAGACCCATGTCCAAATCTCTCGTCGTGATCACCGGCGCCTCCGCCGGGATCGGTGCCGCCATCGCCCGTGCCTTCTCTGCCGCCGGTCATCCGCTGCTACTGCTGGCCCGCCGGGTCGAGCCGATGCAGGCACTGAACCTGCCCGATACCCTCTGCATCGGGGTCGATGTCACCGACACCGCTGCCATGAAGGCCGCCGTCCAGCAGGCAGAAGCCAAATTTGGCCCGGTCGGCTGCATGGTCAACAACGCCGGAGTCATGCTGCTGGGTCAGGCCGATGTGCAGAATCCCGCCGAATGGCAGCAGATGCTCAACATCAACGTGATGGGGGTGCTGAACGGCGTCCACGCAGTGCTGGCAGGCATGAAGGAGCGCCGCAGCGGCACCATCATCAACATCAGCTCCATCGCCGGTCGCAAGACCTTCCCGAACCATGCTGCCTACTGTGCCACCAAGTTCGCCGTGCACGCCCTGACCGAGAACATCCGGGAAGAGGTGGCCGATGTCGGCGTGCGGATGGTGACCATTGCCCCGGGTGCGGTCGAGACCGAGCTGCTCAGCCACACCACTGACGAGAGCATCAAGGCCGGTTACCACGACTGGAAAGATCAGATGGGTGGCGTCATTGCGCCGGAAGTGATCGCCGATGCCGTGCTCTACGCCTGGAACCAGCCTGCCAACGTCTGTGTGCGCGAGATCGTGCTGGCGGCGACCCGTCAGCAACCTTAATCCTGGCTGACTGACACCATGGGGAGGGCTTGACCCTCCCCCGGGGCACAGGGTTACCATGTGCCCCTTATTTTTTCCGAGTCATTCCATGGTTCTCACCCGTCGCCAACTCGCTCACGCCCGTCGCTGGCTCCCCTTGTGGAGTCTGGTGCTGGTGTTGATGTCGTTTGGCAGCCGGGCCGCAACCGACCTCTGTACCCTGACCACCCACTGCAGCCAGAGCGAGCGTACCCTGGAAAAAGCGATGCCCTGCGGCAGCTTTACCACCGCCCTCTCGATGACGCTGGTAGGCAGCGACAGCCTGACGGTCGCCGTACTGGAACCGGATACCCCCGACTTCGCCTCCCCCTCTCTCTTTATGCCGGACGCTCCGTGCGAGCGGCTCGAACGTCCCCCACGCCCCCGGATCTGAAACCCATCCCGTATCGGGCATCTTTTCTTTCAATCTGAGGTGAGTGATGTACAAACCCCTGTTACTGGCCATGCTGGCCGGTACCGTCAGCTTTTCGGCTCTCGCGGCCGAGAAGATGACCGTCTACAAATCCAAATATTGTGGCTGCTGCCAAAGCTGGAACGAGCACATGGAGCAGAATGGCTTCGAACTGGAGGTCATCGAAACCGAACAGCTCGGCGCAGTGAAGCAGCAATACGGTATCGCGCCGGAACTGGCTTCCTGCCATACCGGTATCGTAAATGGCTATGTGATCGAGGGGCATGTACCGGCCGCCGATGTGCAGAAGCTGCTCAGGGAAAAACCGGCGATCCGTGGCCTGACCATTCCGGGCATGCCCCAGAGTGCACCGGGCATGGATATTCCGGGCCATCCCTATGAGGTACTGAGTATCAGCAACGAGGGCGCGACCAACCGCTGGTCGAGCTACCCCGGCTGACGAAAACTGGCCATGAGAGGGCACTCCCATATCATGTGAGGCACACCTGAGCGGACTCTTGCCGCTCATGGCCAGAAAGAGGGCCGCTATCGCGAGATAGCGGCTTTTTTTGATTACATTTCCTGCAATAACAAGGGATTGCTTGCAACCACCGGCAACAAGGGGCAGATTTAACGCCAATTCATGGAGCCGATGCTCAGGTCTACCAACCCTTTCCAGCGCCAAGGATGCGACATGTTTACCTTTTCCCGAGGAGTTCTGCTGCTAGCCTTTCTGACAGTTCTCCCCCCCACTTATGCCAATGAAGAGCCCGCCATGCTGACAAGCGAACATCCAATCCAGCCGCCCGTGGCCGCCAAACATCCCCGCACGCTGAAAAAACACGGGGATACCCGCATCGACAACTACTACTGGCTGCGTGACGACGAGCGGCAGAAGCCCGAGGTATTGGACTATCTCAAGGCCGAGAACGCCTATACCGAGGCCATCCTCAAGCCGACCCAACCCCTGCGCGAACAGCTCTACAAAGAGATGGTCGCCCGCATCCCCCAGCAGGATGAGTCGGTACCCTATGTGAAGAACGGCTACCGCTACCAGACCCGCTATGAGCCGGGCAAGGAGTACGGGATCTACTCGCGCACCAAGCTCGGTGAAGAGCAGTCGAGCCTGTTGCTCGACAGCAACCAGCGGGCAGAAGGGCACGAGTTCTATGCCCTCGGCGCCCTTGAGGTGAGCCGTAACAACCGCTGGCTGGCGGTGGCGGAAGATTTCCTCTCCCGCCGTCAGTACCAGATCCAGTTCCTCGATCTGGAGAGCGGCCAGTGGGCCACCGACAAGTTGGAAAATACCTCTGGCAATCTGGTATGGGCCAACGACAACAAGACCGTTTTCTATGTGCGCAAGCACCCGCAGACCCTGCTTCCGTATCAGGTCTATCGCCACACGCTAGGGACGGATCCGGCCACGGACAAGCTGGTCTACGAGGAGAAGGATGACTCCTTCTACATCAGCCTCTACGCCACCACCTCGGAAGATTTCATCGTCATCGCCCTCTCCAGCACCACCACAGGCGAAGCACGGCTGATCGATGCCAACCAGCCGGAGCACGCCCCCCGCCTGTTCCTGCCCCGTCAGGTGGATCACGAATACAGCCTGGATCACTACCGCGGCCGCTTCTATGTGCGTTCCAACAAGGACGGCAAGAACTTCGGCCTCTACGAGACCAAAGAGAGCCCGGTGGATCGCTGGAAGGCGGTGATTGCCCCCAATCCGGACGTGCTGCTGGAGAGCTACGCCCTGTTCAAGGATTGGCTGGTATTGGAAGAGCGCAACAAGGGGCTGACCCGACTGCGCCAGATCAACTGGCAGAGCGGTGACGAGAAGGAGATCGCCTTCGACGATCCCGCCTATGTCACCTGGCTCGCCTACAACCCGGAGCCGGATACCAGCGCCCTGCGTTATGGCTACTCCTCCATGACCACCCCCGCTTCTACCTATGAGCTGGATATGGCGAGTGGCAAGCGCACCCTGCTCAAGCAGCAACCGGTGGCCGGCTTCAAGGCCGACCAGTACGCCAGCGAGCGGCTCTGGGTGACTGCCCGCGACGGCGTATCGGTGCCGGTGTCGCTGGTCTATCGCAAGGACAAGTTCAAGAAAGAGCAGGCCGATGCGCCCAAGAATCCGCTGCTGGTCTATGGCTACGGCTCATACGGCGCCAGCATGGATCCCGACTTCAGCAGCTCGCGCCTGAGCCTGCTCGATCGCGGCTTCGTCTACGCCATCGCCCATATCCGGGGTGGCGAAGAGCTGGGCCGTCACTGGTACGAAGATGGCAAGTTGCTGAAAAAGCAGAACACCTTCAATGACTTTATCGATGTCACCAAGGCGCTGGTTGAGCAAGGCTACGGTGCCAGGGATCAGGTCTACGCCATGGGCGGCAGCGCCGGCGGCCTGCTGATGGGGGCGGTCATCAATCAGGCGCCCCAACTCTATCGCGGCGTGGTGGCGCAGGTGCCGTTCGTCGATGTGGTCACCACCATGCTGGACGAGTCCATTCCCCTCACCACCGGGGAGTATGACGAGTGGGGCAACCCGAACCAGAAGCGCTACTACGACTACATGAAGAGCTACAGCCCCTACGATCAGGTCAAGGCGCAAGCCTATCCCAACCTGCTGGTCACCACCGGACTGCACGACTCGCAAGTGCAGTATTGGGAGCCCGCCAAGTGGGTCGCCAAGCTGCGCGAACTGAAGACAGATGATAACAAGTTGTTACTGAATACCGACATGGACGCCGGCCACGGCGGCAAGTCGGGCCGCTTCAAAGCCTACGAGGATATCGCGCTGGAATACGCCTTTATCCTGGATCTGGCCACCCCGGCCAACTGATCTCTCATGACTCCGGCCCTTGTCATTCAAGGGCCGCATAAGAATCCTCTCGTAGTTTTTCCCTCTTCCATTTCCCTCCATATCAAATTAATCTTCGGCAAGAAAATGAATGATCGAGGTCATGTTTCTCAAGATTTAACTCCGCTATTTTGCCATTTCGTTTGATTTATGTTGGGTGAATGTGCTTAATCGGAGTGCTTGCAACTTTTTATTTGGCCCCTCAGGGGCCAATTTATCTTCGACCGACAGGAGGTCGGTAGCCTCACCACAGGATGAGGGTGACTGCCGGAAAGGGGGTGATCGACTCCCCCGCTTTCGCGCAACGAGAAGAGCGGGCAAGCCCGGCGCAGAACGGGATTGCCATCAATTTATCCGGGGATCGGATAAACAAAATCAAAGAAAAGGGAGAAAAAATGAAAGGATTAACTTTGGCATGCGCCCTGTCGGCGGCTCTGGTCGGTGTTTCATTCGGTGGTCCGGTACAAGCGCAGGAGCGCTTCGTGACCATAGGCACCGGCGGTCAGACCGGCGTCTACTATGTCGCTGGCCAGTCCATCTGCCGCTTCCTCAATCGCGGCGCCGCCGATCACCAGATCAAGTGCAACGCCCCGGCCAGTGGCGGCGGTGTAGCCAACGTCAACGGCATCCGCAGCGGTGAATTCAACTTCGGCATCATGCAATCCGACCACCAGTTCAAGGCGATGAAGGGGCTGCCACCGTTCCAGGCCGAAGGGGCCATGGACGATATGCGCGCCGTCTTCTCCCTGCAGAGCGAGGTGTTCACCATCCTGGCTCGCCGCGATGCCAAGATCGCCAGCTTCGACGATCTGAAGGGCAAGCGCGTCAACATCGGCAACCCGGGCTCCGGCCAGCGTGACACCATGGAAGAGATCATGGCGGTCAAAGGCTGGAAGAAGGGTGACTTTGGTCTGGTCTCCGAGCTGAAGCCGGCAGAACAGGCCTCCGCCCTCGGTGACAACAACATCGACGCCATGAGCTACTTCGTGGGTCACCCGAACGGTGCCATTCAGGAAGCCTCCACCACCACAGATGCAGTACTGGTACCTGTGACCGGCGCCGACATCGACAAGCTGCTGGCCGAGAAGAGCTACTACAGCAAGGCCGAGATCCCGGGCGGCATCTACAAGGGCAGCGACAAGCCGACTCCTTCAATCGGTGGCAAAGCTGTGCTCTCCACCAGCGCCAAAACCGATCCGGAAGTGGTCTATCAGCTAGTCAAGTCGGTGTTCGACAACCTGGATCGCTTCAAGCGCCTGCACCCTGCCTTTGCCGACCTGAAAGAGGCCGACATGATCAAGGTGGGTCTCTCTGCACCGCTGCATGAAGGGGCTGCCCGCTACTACAAAGAGCGCGGCTGGCTCTGATTGAAGGCCCCGGGGCCTTTGTCACTCTCTTCGACACCCGTCTGCCGCCTGATTGCGGGGGCGGGTGTCGCTCTTGTTGTACTCGTTGGCACAAGTTAACCCTATGCAAGATAAACAACTCTCTACCGAGGAACTGATCGCCCAGGATGTGGGCGCTCGCCTGCCGCTGGGCATCATGGGCTGGCTCATCACAGCACTGGCGCTGGCCTGGTCCCTGTTCCAGCTCTGGATCGCCTCGCCACTCCCCTTCATGGTGGGGTTTGGCGTACTCAATGACACCGAAACCCGCTCCATTCACCTCACCTTTGCTCTGTTGCTGGCTTTTCTGGTGTTCCCTGCATTTCGCTCCTCGCCGCGGGATCGGGTTCCCCTCGGTGATATCGCCCTCGGCCTGATCGCTGCTGGCGCCGCCTCTTACCTGTTTGTGATGTATGAAGCACTGGCGCTGCGTCCCGGCACCCTCACCACCGCCGATCTGGTGACCGCCTGCATCGGCATTCCGCTGCTGCTGGAAGCGGCGCGCCGCGCCCTGGGGCCAGCACTGGCGGTCATCGCTATCGTCTTTCTGATCTACAGCCTGGCGGGCCCCTGGATGCCGGGACTGCTGGCACATCGCGGGGTAGGCTTTACCGCGCTGGCCAACCACCAGTGGATCACCACCGAAGGGGTGTTCGGCATCGCGCTTGGCGTCTCCACCAGCTTCGTGTTTCTGTTCGTGCTGTTCGGCGCCCTGCTGGAGCGGGCCGGTGCCGGTCACTACTTTATCCAGCTCGCCTTCAGCCTGCTCGGTCACCTGCGCGGCGGCCCGGCCAAGGCGGCAGTGGTCGCCTCCGGCCTGACCGGCCTGATCTCCGGCTCGTCGATTGCCAACGTGGTGACCACCGGCACCTTCACCATCCCGATGATGAAGAAGGTAGGCTTCAGTTCAGAGAAAGCGGGGGCGGTCGAAGTGGCCTCCTCGGTCAACGGCCAGATCATGCCGCCGGTGATGGGGGCTGCGGCTTTCCTGATGGTCGAATACGTGGGTATCCCCTATGTGGAGATCATCAAGCACGCCTTCCTGCCTGCCGCCATCTCCTACATAGCGCTGCTCTACATCGTCCATCTGGAGGCGTTGAAACTGGGCATGCAGCCCATCGGCAACCATCAGCCCAAACCCTGGCTGCGCCGCCTGACCGGCTTTGCCTTTGGCGCGGCCCTCATCAGCGGCCTGTCACTGGCGGTCTACTATGGCCTCGGCTGGCTCAAACCTGCTTTGGGTGACTACGCCCTGCCGGGGATCTCGGTACTGCTGGCTGCCACCTATGTGGCCCTGTTGAAGATCGCCGCCAGCAATGAACCGCTGCCTGCCGAAGATCCCGACAAGCCGCTCACCGAGCTGCCCAACACCCGCGCCGTGCTGCTCTCCGGCCTGCACTTCCTGCTGCCGGTGGTGGTACTGGTATGGTGCCTGATGGTGGAACGCCTCTCGCCGGGGCTGTCGGCCTTCTGGGGTACCGTGATGCTGGTGATCATCCTGCTGACCCAGCGCCCGCTGCTCAACTGGCTGCGCAAGGACGGCAAGCACGACTACGGCACCGTCGCTGATGGCGTGGTGGATCTGCGGGAAGGGCTGGTTGCCGGTGCCCGCAACATGATCGGTATCGGCATTGCCACCGCCACCGCGGGGATTATCGTGGGTGCGGTCTCCCAGACCGGGGTCGGTCTGGTGCTGGCGGATCTGGTGGAGTTCCTCTCCATGGGCAACCTGCTGCTGATGCTGCTGCTGACCGCCCTGCTGAGCCTGATCCTTGGCATGGGGCTGCCCACCACTGCCAACTACATCGTCGTCTCCAGCCTGCTGGCACCAGTGGTGGTGACGCTGGGACAGCAAAACGGGCTGATCGTGCCGCTGATCGCGGTGCACCTGTTCGTCTTCTACTTCGGCATCATGGCGGATGTGACGCCGCCGGTGGGGCTGGCTTCCTTCGCGGCTGCCGCTGTCTCCAAGGGCGATCCCATCAAGACCGGGATCACGGCGTTTTACTACAGCCTGCGTACCGCGGCGCTGCCGTTCCTGTTTATCTTCAACACCGACCTGCTGCTGATCGACGTGGACTTCGCCCACGGGGTGCTGATCTTTATCGTGGCGACCATCGCCATGCTGATCTTCGCCGCCGCCACCCAGGGCTGGTTCCTGGTGAAGAGCCGCTGGTACGAGAGCGTGCTGCTGTTACTGGTCGCCTTTACCCTGTTCCGCCCGGGTTTCTGGATGGACATGGTGCACGACCCCTATCGCGAGACCCCGCCTGCCCAGCTGGCCCAAACCATGGGTGAAGTGGAGGCGGAGAGCACCCTGCGGCTGCGGATCCTCGGTGAAGATGCAGTGGGCAAGCCACGCAAGTTCACCCTGCTGGTCGCCGTACCGGATGGGGCAAATGGCGAAGAGCGGCTGGCCAATCTGGGGCTGAGCCTCTATGAGCAGGATGGCAAGACGCTGATCGACAACGTCGCCTTTGGCAGCCCGGCCGCCACCATGGGACTGGAGTTCGATCAGGAGATCCTCACCGTCAAGGCGCCGACCGAGCGCTGGACCAAGGAGTGGATGTGGATCCCGGGCTTCCTGCTGTTCGGGGCGATCGTCTGGCTGCAGCGTCGCCGCAGCGTCAAGGCCGGTTAACCCACCGGGCAGATGAGACCGAGGGCCGCTATTGCGGCCCTCTTTTTATTGCCTTGCCCTCTGCGGCTCTTGCAATGAGCAACAGTCATGGAAAAAGGTAAACGGTGGCGAGCGGCCAAAAAAGTGGGGTGACATGTCCATGTCACCCCCTCGCAAATAGCATGTTCCATATTGGAGTCCGGCCACGCCGGGTCTCTGTTTCACTTCCCGATAGTTCGCGCCCCATCTGAAGTGAGCGCCAATTGCAGCGATGCAACTGGCCAGCTACCCGTTACAACCTTCGTCCACACGGCAGACAAGCCGCCGTGTTTGTCCTTGCAACTGAAATATTACGCATAAAAACAAAATAAAAAACGTTTTTATGCTAATTCCATTCACATCAGAGTACAAAAAACAGCCTTATCATCACCGCTAAATTGTTATAAAACAGTAAGATAGATTAATGCGTGGTTATTCACCCGCAAAGGGCATCAGCAATGGCTTACAAGGCTTTGCGAGATCTCGCACAAAAAATGGCCGCCTCACAGCCAACGCCGCAGTGGCAACCAGTCGCTCAGGCGGGCTATCAGCCACCTTGACCACCCCTCGGGTTTGCGCGGCAATCCACCCGCCTGCTCCTGCCAGCGAGCCAGCCACATTCGCAGCGCCTCGCAGATCGGCGGGCAGTGCAGATGCAGCATCAGTTCGGTATTGAGAAACAGCGAGCGGGGATCGAGGTTGAGGCTGCCAAACAGCGCCCGCTCCTCCCCCAGCAGGATCAGCTTGGCGTGCAGGCTGCCGTGGCCGTGGTCAAACTCGGCGACCCGGATCCCGCAGCGCAGCAACCAACCGAGATAACGCTGATAGGCGCCATAGACCAGTGGCACATCGGTGCTGGCCAGCGAGTTGGTGAGAATGTCGATGGCGACCCCCTGCTGGCGCAGCCGCGCCAGACGGTGCCGAAACCCGCGAGTAAGGATGAGGTAAGGGGTCACCAACCCCAGCGAGCCGGGATTGTCAGCCAGCTGGCGCCAGAGCTGACGGGCGGTGGTGGGACGGGTGATCAGCCCCTTGCCGGGACGGTCGAACCACACCTCGGCCCGCCCCTCATGCCACTGCAGCGGCACATCGCGCTCGTCAAACAGCGCCGCGGGCAGATCGTAGACCGTCGCTACAGCCGGATCCGTCATGGTGAACAGGAAGTCGTTGACCACCTCTATTTCGGCGGGCAGCAGCTCGCGGCGCAGCAGATGGCGGATGGGGTGACTCCAGCGGCTGTGCCAGAACTGCTCGAACCCCTGCTCCATCTGCTGGCACAGCCCCCCCTGACAGGCGAGATCGAGATCCACGAAGGGAGCTTGCGGATCCAGACCGAAGTAGCGATCACCGATGTTGCGCCCGCCAATCAGCGCCAGCTTGCCATCCACCAGCAGCAGTTTGTTATGCATCCGGTGGTTGATGCGGCGAAAGCTGAGCATCCCCTCCAGAAACAATGCCAGCGGGCGCCAGCCCCGCAGCCAGAAGGGGTTGAACAGCCGCACCTCGATCCCCGGGTAGTGAGCCACCATCTCCAGAAAGCGGTTGTCACCGGCATAGAGATCATCCACCAGCAGCTGCACCTTGACGCCACGCCGGGCGGCGTGAAGCAGCTCGCTCAGCAGCAGCTTGCCGCTGCTGTCCTCCTCCCAGCTGTAGTACTGCGCCTGGATCCGCTCTCGGGCATGGCGGATCCAGTGGCAACGCACCTTGAGCGCCAGCAGGGGATCATCGATCAGGGCAAAGGATCCGGGGATCATGGTGTCATCCTGCTGTCATGGCCGGGTGTCATAACGCTGGCGAGCCTCTCACATACTCAAAAGGAGTTGCTGATGGAACTGCATGATACCCCGATGTTGCGCTATCTGGGCCAGCTCAGCCAGCCAGATCTCATCCCGGCCACCGGCCCCGCCCACTGGTTTTTGCAACACAGGGACGGTGGCTGGCAATTGCCGACCGTGCAGGCGACCCTGCCGGTCAACCGGCTCAGGGCTGAGCCGCTTCGATAGCGGCAGCCTTGCCCTCGATCTGGGGCAGGCTGAAACGATAGGCTACGTAGTACTTGTAGATGGTGCCGACATAGTTGATCGGCCCCTGTCCGACTTCGTTGGCTACCAGCTGATCCACGTTGCCGAACCAGACGTTGGGATCGAGCCCCAGTTTCTCCGCCTTGCCTCGCAGCGCCTGCACCCGGTTCGGTCCGGCGTTGTAGGCGGCGAGGGCAAACAGGTGGCGGTTGAGCCGATCCAGCTTGGGATCATTGAAGTAGGTATCGAGGATCAACCGCATGTAGCGGCAGGCGGCCTCCACATTTCCCTCCAGCGTGGTGAGTCTGGCGCCGTTGATGCCGACTTCCCGCCCCGTACTGGGCAGCAGTTGCATGAGGCCCACGGCCCCCTTGGGCGAGCGCGCCTTGGGATTGAGGCCGGACTCCTTGTAACCAAGCGCCGCCAGCATCAGCCAGTCGAGATCGTATTGATTGGCGTACTTCTCCAGCACTTTGCGAATGGTCGCGAGGCGCCCTATGGGATCCGGCGCCAGGATATTGCTCATCTGATCGCTGCGAACCAGCAAGCGGCGCAGGGTCATGTCGCTGTAAAGGCTGTTGCGGCTGACACTCGCCAGATAGCCATTGACCGCCTTGAGCAGCTCTGGGCTGTTCTTGCGCAGCGCCCAGGCGCTGGTGCCGTTGCTGCGCAGGGGGATCAACTTGTGGGCCTTGAGGCCGGAGATCATGCCACCCAGCCAGATCCGCCCCTTGTAGCTGTCGGTCACCGTCAGGGGAATAATGCCGGCGGCCACCATCTCCAGCAGATCGCCATCCTGCAGATATTCGGGCACAGTCTCGATATAGACGGGGGGCAGCCCCAGCTCGCGAAACAGCCAGTTGAGCTGGCGCAGACTCTCGTAGTAGCTGGAGCTGGCGCGCACCCAGACCCGCCTGCCGGAGAGCTGGGTAATGCGGCTGAAGGCGGGCAGGCTCTGCTGGCTCACCACCCACTCCTCTATGGATGAAATGAGCGGCCGGGAGAAGGCCACCTGTTCACGCCGGGTCGGAGTCACCGTCATGGTTGCCGCCACCAGATCGCCGCGCCCCTCGGTCAGATAGTCCAGCAGCTTGTCTTGGCGCACCGGGATGTAGACCACCTTGAGTTTGACCTTCTCTTTGGCGAGATAGGTCTTGTTCAGCCAGCGCTCGAACCCTTGCAGCTGATTGACCAGAATGCCGTACTGGGCGCCGCGATCGAGAAAGTAGAAGCCGCGCTCATAGACCACCAGAGCCCTGAGTTCGCGCTTTTGCAGAATGCTTTCGAGATCCCCGGGTTGGGGCAAACGCTGTGGCTTGAGTTCAGCCGCGAGCAGGGGAAAACAGCAGAGGGCCAGCAGAGCCCAAATCCAGCGTCGCATCACGATGGCTGCCCCTGTGCTGAGGTCACGTCTGCTGCCTGTTGGCAGCACGGATCACGATAGAAGGTGGGATTGGGGGCAGAGATCCATCGCTGCGTCATGATGTTTACGCCTTCTGTTGGCCGACTCGCGCCGGGCAAAAACGTCTGTGGGATAGAGTAACTATAGAACGCCGACCCACAGCAGAAGGGTCAACACGGCAGGCAAACCTGCCGCGTTATCAGACAACTCAGATAGAGCGGGCCCGCATTTCGAAAATCAGTTTTTCAGCAGTGCAGGTGAATTGCAGGCGGGCTTTCAGGATCACGCCGTTGGCGCCCTGGGTCAGTTCGCTGCTCACTTGAGCTTCGGCAGTGACCTGTTTGGCCAGTGCTTCATAGGCAGCCAGCTTGGCGCGGGCATCAGCCTCGGCAGCGGCTTCAATCACCAGATCCATCACATCGTCGCCTTCGCCGATGATGGTGCCGATCTCGGCAAAACAGCCACAGCTGTCACAGGTTTCGTTCAGTTCAACTTTCTCGTCTACAGACATTTTCTACTCCTACTGCTTATTTCGGATGATTTGCGTCGTCACGCATCGCCTTGCGAAAATCTTTGATGGCGGTACCCAGATCCTCACCTGCACTGGCAAGACGCTTGCTGCCGAAGACCAGCACAACGACCAGCAAGAGGATCAGCATATGCCAGATATGAATTCCACCGAGTCCCATAGGGATACTCCCTCACAAAGAGATATCTGTTACTTGTATCAAAATAGAGCGCAGGGATTGTTGGGCAAAATCAAGGCAGGTGCAAGTGAGCAAATAAATCATAGCCAAAAAATAGGGCGACCCTGAGGTCGCCATATTGATTGTGCTACATGTCCCCTCAACCGCTACATCCTGTACCAGTGGTTCATGCGAACCTGAGACCATTCGAGGATAAGATCGCCAAGATATGAAAACAAATGGTATAAATTCATCTTAGAATTGAAGAGGATTCATATCATGCTGCTGGAACAACTGGGTCGCATCGACCTCAATTTGCTGATTATCCTGCAGGTACTGCTGGAAGAGCGCAACGGCAGCAAGGCGGCACGCCGCCTTCATCTGAGCCAGTCCGCGGTCAGTAAAGCCCTCGGCCGTCTGCGCGATACCTTCAATGATCCCCTCTTCATCCGCTCCGCCTACGGGCTGGAACCCACCGGCCGAGCCCTTGCGCTGCAACAACAGTTGCAACCCATTCTGTTGTCGCTGGACAACCTGATCCAGCCGCCCGAGTTCGACCCCGCCAGCTCGGAGCGAGAGTTCGTCATCGCCAGCATGGACAGCGCCTTTACCCTGTTTGCCCCGCTCTACCTGAGCGAGCTGAAGCGGCAGGCACCACGGATCCGCTTGCGTTACGAGGAGTGGACCGAAAACAGTCTGACCGAGATGAGTCAGGGACAGGTGGACATCGCCTTCGCGGTGCGGGAGAACTGCATCAGCTCCGATTACCGGCTCGACACCCTGCCCGACAGCATCTGCCAGCGGGTGCTGGCGGTCGATGATCTCACCTGTCTGGTGCAGCAGCACCACCCCGCGCTGCGGGAGCCCGGCTGGAATCTGGATCACTACCTCAGCTACCCCCATGTGCAGACCTATTGCGAAGGGCGGGATCGCTGGATGCTGGATCACAAGCTGGCGGAGCAGGATCTCTACCGACGTATCGAGGCGACCGTGCCCTCCTTCGAGGCGGCGCTGCGGATGGGGATGCACTCCGACATGATAGTGACGCTCTCCAAGCTCTATGCCCGCCACGCCACCCAGGTCTATCCGCTGTTGCAACTGCCGCTGCCCATCGGGTTGGACAGCATCTCCCATCTGCTGATCTGGCATCAACGTCATAGCGAGGATCCGGGCCACCGCTGGCTGCGGGAGCTGCTGCTCTCCCTCATCATGAGCAAACTGGAACCCGCAGCGACCACACACGGGTGACGGCGCACCTGCTCGGCGGCACAAAAAACGGGGCTCTGCGTAGCCCCGTTTCATTTATTTCGGCATGTAAACCGGTCAGCCCTGACCGGTCACCGCCAGATAGTGATGTACGCCATCAAGCAGCATCTGCACCGAGATCATCACCAGCAGCATGCCCATCAGCCGTTCCACCGCAGTGAGTCCCCGCTCACCCAGCAGCTTGTTGAATACCTCGTAGAACATCAGGATCACCGCGCTGGCGGCCCAGGCCATGAAGAGCGCCAGCGACCAGTCCACCATCCGTGCTGGCTCCTGATTGGCCAGCAGCATCAAGGAGGCGAGGATCGACGGACCGGCAATCATCGGGATCGCCATCGGCACCAGGAAGGGCTCCTCGCCCGCCGCCAGTCCGGTCACGCCCCCTTCACTCGGGAAGATCATCTTGATGGCGATCAGGAACAGGATGATGCCCCCCGCAATGCTGACCGCCTCCTGCCGCAGATTGAGAAAGCCGAGGATCTGCTGACCGACAAACAGGAACAGCATCATGATGGCCAGCGAGAAGAGCAGCTCGCGGATCATCACCTTGCGGCGCCGCTTGGGATCGATATGACGCAGGATAGAGAGGAAGACCGGCAGGTTGCCCAGCGGGTCCATGATCAGAAACAGCATGACTGCGGCAGAAAAAGTATCCATACAACGCCCGGGCTATGCCCTGAATAGGGAAAAGAGAGGGGGCGAAATATAGCAAAGGGCGAAGAATTGAGCGAGCGCCAGATGCGCTCGCTGTGGGGTTAACCGTGGTTGCAGATCTTGTCGGCGTGGGTCTGGAAGCCCTCTGCCGAGTCGATAAATTTGCCGCGAGCGGCCAGGAAGTCGATCAGCGCCTCCGCATCCATCTCGCTGGCACTGCAGGTATGAAAACGGGCCTCGGCACCGAACCGCTCCGCCATCGCCTGTTTCAGGCTGGCACGGGTAAATTGCCCCCCTTGCGCCAGCATCATCTCCATCACTTCGTGACCATGAACCGATTGCGACATCTTTCACCTCAATAATGAACATATTTAATGCCAATTAAATATCGCCCCGCCCGGAGGGATCTTGATATAGGCCAATAAATTGCGCATTACCTGGCCAGGGGAGTGGTCACCGCCGCCGCTTTGTCGATAATGTGGCAACCCGCGTCAGGGATCGCTACACTGGCGCCCCTTTTTGGCCATCGCAGACAATGTATAAGGATATTGGCGTCATGCTGTTCCATGGAGAGGCTCTCAAGCCCTGGCAGATCTGGACCCGCCGCCCCCTCTGGCTCAAGACCCTGATCGGCATGCTGACAGGGATTGGTCTGGGCGTCGGTTTTGAGCAGCAGGCCCTGCTGCTCAAGCCCCTTGGCGTCTTGTTCGTCAACACCATCCAGATGCTGATGGTGCCCCTCATTTTCTGTTCGGTCATCGCCGGTCTTACCTCGCTGCTCAAGGGCAAGGCCCTCGATCGCATCGGCAGCAAGGCGATCTGCCTCTACTTCTGCTCGACCGCCATCGCCATCTGCATCGGCCTGATGATGGGCTGGCTGCTGGAGCCCGGTATGGGCGCCGACATGGGCCCCTATGAGCGGATCGGCATGTCGGAACCGCCCACCCTGGCCAGCGTGCTGAGCCATCTGGTGCCGAGCAACCCGGTGCAGGCGATGGTGGATGGCAAGATCCTGCAAGTGATCGTCTTTGCGGTCGCGCTGGCGGTGGCCCTCAACGCCAGCGGTCGCCGCGGTCGTCCCGCCATCCTCTTCTTCACCTCGCTGGCCGAGGGAATGTTCAAGCTGACCCAGATGGTGATGGCGCTCGCCCCTTACGGTGTCTGCGCCCTGATGGCCTGGATGACCGGCAAGTACGGCCTCGACCTGCTGCTACCGCTGCTGAAGGTGATCGGCGCCGTCTACCTCGGCTGCCTGCTGCACGTGCTCGGGGTCTACAGCACCCTGCTGCTCCTGCTGGCACGGCTCAATCCGTTGCACTACTTCAAGAGCATCGTCGATGCCCAGGCGGTGGCTTTCACCAGCAGCTCCAGCAGCTCTACCCTACCTATCAGTCTGGCCTGCGCCGAGAAACGGCTGGGAGTCTCACCCGCCATCACCGCCAAGGTGCTGCCCATCGGTGCCACCATCAACATGGATGGCACGGCTCTCTATCAGGGGGTCACCGCGCTGTTTGTGGCTCAGGCATTCGGGGTGGATCTGCACATGGTCGATTACCTGACCATCATCAGCATCGCCACCCTGGCCAGTATCGGCACCGCGGGTACCCCGGGCACCGGGCTCATGCTGCTGACCCTGACACTGACTGCGGTGGGCTTGCCGCTGGAAGGTGTGGCACTGATTGCTGGCATTGACCGGATCCTCGACATGGCGCGCACCACGGTCAATGTATCGGGGGATATTCTGGTGTCGGTGCTGATCGCCCGCAGCGAAAACGAGCTGGACCTGGCGATCTATCACGATGCCAGCGCGGGGGAAGATATCGAGTTCCCGCCGCGCTAGCGGAGAAAGATCAGCTGTCGTGGGGATCGTGATGACAGCGCCAGCAGACCTCAAAGTTGGCGCCGTTCTCCTCCCCACATTGACCACACAGCCAACCGTTACCCTGACGCTGCTGGTAACGCTCGATGACTCTTCCTGCCTTACTGCGATCCTCGGCCCGCACCATCAGGGTCACCTGCAACATGTCGACCGGCAGTTCGCCAAGGGCGCCGGACAGCCCCTCGCCATTGAGCCGCACCAGCACCCCTTCTGCCTCCAGCGCCCCTTTCAGGGCATGCGCCTCCAGGGAATGAGAGGCGCGATAGAGATTGATCCAGTTATCCATAGCTCCCCCTTACAACAGCTTGTCGATGCCAAACTCGGCGCCGTTCTCAATCATGAAATCGATGAATGCCCGCAACTTGCGCGGCATCAGCCGCCGCTCCGGAAACAGCAGGTAGATGGGTACCCTGGGTTGCTGCCACTCTGGCAGCAGGATCACCAACTCGCCGCTGGCCAGCTCATCCTGACAGAGCATAGCGGGTAACGAGGCCAACCCCAGCCCCGCCTTCGCTGCCTCTCGGGCACAGGTAATATTATTGACCCGAAAACGGGATGGGGGGTCAACCAGCACCTCTCTGCCATCCAGCTCGAAGCACCAGTGAGAGGCGAGAAACCCGCTGCTCACCGTTACCCGCTCGTGATTGACCAGATCCTCCGGCCGTGCGATGACCGGACTGCGCGCCAGATAGTCCGGGCTGGCACAGAGCAGCCGCCCGGTGCTCCAGAGCCGGCGCGCTGCCAGATTGGAGTCGCTCATGTCGCCAATCCGCACCACTGCATCCAGCCCTTCGCTAATGGGATCCACCACCCGGTTGGTCAGCTCCAGCTCCACCTGCAAGGCAGGATAGGCCTGCAAAAACTTGGCGACCAAGCGCCCGACCACCAGTTGCCCTGTCTCGATGGGCACCGCCAGTTTGAGGATGCCGGTCACCTCCTGCTGGCTGGCGCTCAACATCAGCTCTGCCTCGGTCAGGGCATCGACCGCCTTGCTGCAGTGCAGGTAGTACTTCTCCCCCTCCTCGGTCAAAGTGAGCTGACGGGTGGAGCGATAGAGCAGGCGCACCCCGAGCCGCTGTTCCAGCTCGGCGATACGGCGGCTGACCATCGCCTTGGTCATCCCCAACTCGCGGGCGGCCCCCGTAAACGAGCCTTTGTCGACGATACGCACCAGAATTAACGCGGCATTGAGATCCATTGTTGCACCAGTGAAACTGTATATCTCGTGAACCAATACTAATCGAAACAGTTGACCAGTGTTAGCCTGCACCCCTTAAGTTCAGGAATCACAAAAATGAGTCAACACAAAAAAATTCCCCTGCTGGCAGCCATGATATTGGCGCTGCTCGGTCTGCTGTTCGCCGGTTACTGGTATCTTCACGGCCGCTATTTTGAAAGCACCGACAACGCCTACCTGCAGAGTGAAGTGACCGGGATCAGCTCCAAGCTGCCCGGCTATATCCGCGAAGTGCTGGTCACCGACAACCAGCCGGTCAAAGCGGGACAGCTGATCGCCCGTCTCGATGATCGCGAATACAAAACCAGGGTCGCGGAGGCCGAAGCCGACCTGCGCCTCAATCAGGCAACGGCCGAAAATCTGGCCGCTACCCGTACCCAACAACTGAGCCTGATCCAGCAGGCCGAGGCCAAGGTCGCCTCCGCCAATGCCGAGCAGCTGCGCGCCAGCCAGCAGGTCAACCGCATCAGTCAGCTCAACCAGCGCCACTACAGCTCGCAAGACAGTCTGGACGAGGTGCGTGCCGGTCTGCAGGTCAATCAGGCGCAAGCCCAAGAGGCCAAAGCCGCCCTGCAGGCAGCCCGTGAGCGACTGCTGGTGCTGGATGCCGAGCGCAAACAAAACCTGGCCAAGCTGGCATTGAGCGAAGCACAACTGGAGCAGGCCAAGCTGGAACTCGGTTACACCGAACTGCGGGCGCCCGCCGACGGCATCATTGGCAAGCGCAGCCTGCGGGAAGGGCTCTACGTCCAGTCCGGCATGCAGGTCGCCAGTCTGGTGCCGCTGCAACAGGTGTGGGTCGAGGCCAACTTCAAGGAGACCCAGCTCGCCCATATGCAGCCGGGCCAGAAGGTCGAAGTGGTGCTCGATGCCTACCCGGATCAACCGGTCGAGGGGATCATCGACAGCCTGGCCCCGGCGACCGGTGCCAAGTTCGCCCTGCTGCCGCCGGAGAATGCCACCGGCAACTTCACCAAAATCGTGCAGCGGGTGCCGGTCAAGATCCGCATCCCAGAGCCGGGCCTGCTGGCAGGCAAGCTGCTGCCGGGTCTCTCTACCGAAGTGATCGTGGATACCCGCACGCCTGATCCCGTGGTTGCCGCCAACTGATGGAACCCATTCCACGTCGCAACTGGATCGCGGTCATGGGGGGCCTTATCGGCGCCTTCATGGCCATCCTCGATATCCAGATCACCAATGCCTCCCTGAAGGATATTCAGGGGGCCCTGTCGGCCACCCTGAGCGAGAGCTCCTGGATCTCCACCTCCTATCTGGTGGCGGAGATGATCGCCATCCCCCTGAGCGGCTGGCTGAGCCGGGGGCTGAGCGTGCGCCGTTACCTGCTCTGGACCACCGGCGCCTTTATCGCCGCCTCCGTGCTCTGCTCGTTCAGCTGGAACCTCACCAGCATGATCGTCTTCCGGGCGCTGCAGGGCTTCACCGGCGGGGCGCTGATCCCGATGGCCTTTTCCCTCATCGTCACCCTGTTGCCATTACAGAAGCGGGCCACCGGCATGGCGCTGTTTGGCCTCTGCGCCACCTTCGCCCCCGCCATCGGCCCGACCCTCGGGGGCTGGCTCACCGAGCAGATGTCGTGGCACTACATCTTCTATCTCAACGTGCCACCGGGACTGCTGGTGATGGCCATGCTGGCCCACGGGCTGGATAAAAAACCGGTGGACTGGGAGGTGATCAAGCGGGTGGATCTCATCGGGATTGTCACCATGGCGCTTGGCCTCGGCTTGCTGGAGGTGGTACTGGAGGAGGGCAACCGGAAGGACTGGTTCGGTTCAAGCTTCATCGTGCGACTGGCGGTCATCTCGGCGGTGGCGCTGGTGTTCTTCGTCATCAGCCAGCTGATCCGCCGTCACCCGCTGGTCAATCTGCGGTTGCTGCACAACCCGCGCTTCGCGCTGGCCTGCTTCGCCTATCTGATCCTCGGCATGGCGTTGATGGGATCCATCTATGTACTGCCGCTCTATATGACCCAGATCCACAACTACAACGCGCTGGAAATCGGCGAGGTACTGATGTGGATGGGGCTGCCGCAACTGCTGGTGTTACCGCTGGTGCCCAAACTAACCCACAAGATAGACCCGCGCTATCTGGTGAGCTTCGGCTTTCTGATCTTCGCCGTCAGCTGCTTTATGAATGTCAACATGAGTGCCGACTACGCCGGGCCGCAGCTGATCCATTCGCTCATCGTGCGGGCGCTGGGGCAGCCCTTCATCATGGTGCCGCTCTCCCTGGTCGCCACCGCCAGCCTGAGCCACGACGAGATCCCCTCCTCCTCGACCCTGCTCAACGTGCTGCGCAACCTCGGTGGTGCGTTCGGTATCGCCATCATCGCGACCATGCTCGACAACGATACCCGCACCCATGTGCTGCAGATTGGCAGCACTCTGGCCGCCAGCAGTATCGAGGGGCAGAGCTATCTGCTGCAACTAGCCCAGAGCATGATGGCGCAGGGTTCAGGCCCCGAGATAGCCCAGCAGCAAGCCCACGCCATGCTGGCCAACACCATCAACCGGGAAGCAGCCATCATGGCCTACAACCAGGTGTTCTACATCATGGGGATCTTCTTGCTGATCGCCAGCGGCCTGATGCTGTTGCTCAAATCCCCCGCCCCACGGGCAGCAGATGCCGAACCGCTAGAGGCGTGAAAAACCGCCGGGCATAAAACGAAAAACGGGCCAAGGCCCGTTTTTCGTTATCTGTTACCTGCACTCAACCAAAAGGCGTTATCCCGCCAGCGACCCTGCAATCAGGAATTGCGCCGCGAAGTAGCTACTCATCACCCAGGCTCGAGCGTGGGGAAAGGGGCGGCGGAAGCGATCGAGCGCCAGCATGCTGTCGGAGAAGAGGAACATCAGTGCCCCCACCAGAGCGGCGGCCGAACCGGCAGTGAGAGAGGCGTGCCAGGCACCGGCGGCCACCCAGGCCATGCCAATGATCACCAGCATGTAGCAGAAGACCGGGATCCGCATCTCCCCAAGCTTGCCCCACAGCAGGCCAAAGACCATGCCGGCGATCAGCAACAGCAGCAAACCATCCACCAGATTGAGCAGCAATGGCCCTTGGGCAAAACCGACGATATAGCAGAGATGCGCGACAAGAAATGCCGCCAACCCCTGAATGAAGCGATCACTTGGCAGCATCAGCAGCACATCGCCCGCCAGCGAGAGACAAAGGCCGAGCAGGATCCAGGCGTGGGAACCGTCGTGGTCATAACTCTGGTAGCCGAACGCCAACGCAATGATAAGCAGCATGGTCAGCGGCTTGCTGATATAGAACTGGCGGCAGTCTGAACCGTAGGCAGCACGGATGTGCCACCAACCTGAAGCGATGATCAAGAAACTCAATAACATGCCCTGCTCCTCACCTGTTGCTCGCAGTCATACGGCAACCGTTTTTATCATGGTGCAGGGTAACAAATTCCCTCCCCCAGTGGCAGGGGTGCTTATCAAATGGGCAGGCTAAGCCTAAAGTCTAATTGCCGCCCCGAGTAGTTCAGGGCATAAGTGACGGGTCTGGAGGATCACCATGGAAGAAGCTATGAAGAACTATCTGCCCGCCATCGATATCATGATGTGCCATCTGGGGATCAGCTTTGAGCAGGCCTGTGAACAACTGGGTCTTAGCCAGCAGGAGCAACAGGCACTGGATCAGTTGCAGCAACAGCAGAGCCAAGCCAACTAGCTTGAGTTGAATCATAAAAGAGAAGACCGCCAGCAGGCGGTCTTCTCCTTTAGTCTCTGTGATAATCGGACGGCATCATGCAATACCTGCCAGCAAACGACTCCAGTTGCGTTTACCTGCGATAAAGCCGTCCCGCAGGGCCCGATACTCCAGTTGCAGCTTGAGGCGGTCATAGCGCGCCAGCGCCTTGCGCTTGCGCAGCTCCAGCAGCCGCTTGCGACTGGCGTAATAGTGTTGCAACTGCTGGCTCAGTTTGTCGTACTCCTCCTGCAGCAGCGCCTGCCATAGCTCGCGATCTTCCTGCTTGCGCAACTTGGCTTGTGCCCGCTTCAGCTGCATCTGTAACCGGGCTTGTTCGATACGCTCCTCCGGCGAGGATCTGAGATCCCCCGCCAGACCACACCAGGAGGCGAGCCGGATCAACCACTTGGTCGGATCGAACTGCCACCAGTGAATGCCGTTGCGGTAGTCATTCTCGAACAGGTGGTGAAAGTTGTGATACCCCTCGCCAAAGGTGAAAAAGGCCAGGATGCCGTTATCGCGAGCGGTATTGCGGTCAGTATAGGGCTGACTGCCCCAGATATGGGCCAGCGAGTTGATGAAGAAGGTGGTGTGGTGAGTCATCACTATCCGCAGTACGCCCGCCAACAGCAACATGCCGAGCATATCCCCGTGCCACAGGCCAAGCAGCAGCGGCAGCCCCAGATTAGCCGCCAGCGCCAGCGTCAGATAGTGACGGTGCTGAAACGCGACCACCGGGTTGTTTTGCAAGTCTCGCACATTGCTGTAATCACCATAGCGATCTCCCTGATGCTCCCGCAACATCCAGCCGATGTGCGAATACCAGAAACCGCGCCCCGCGCTGTAGGGATCTTTATCGTTGTCATCCACATGACGATGGTGACGGCGGTGATCGGCCGACCAGTGCAGGGCCGAATTCTGCAACGCCAACGCACCGCCGATGGCAAATAACCACTGCAAAGCGGGGTGCGCCTTGTAAGCCTTGTGCGACCAGAGCCGGTGATAGCCTGCGGTGATGGAGAGACCACTAAGGCAGAACAACAACAGGAAACTGGCCCACTGCCAGAGATCGTAACCGTGGCTCACGCCGTACCAGGGCACGACAATCAACGCCACTATCCCGGAGAGGGAGAACAGCAGGGTATTGGTGAAAATAATGGGGGGTCTGGCCATCTCATTGCATCCTTTCAGCGAACAGCTGTTAGCCATTTTCTATGGTGATTTCCTCACGGTCAATGGTAAAAAAGTAGGATACAAACCTGATCCTGAGGCGCCTTCGGGTTATCATTTGTCCTCGTTAAGCTGAAGGTGACTGATTTCGTGGGTATTCGCGCTCAACAAAAAGAAAAAACCCGGCGTACATTGATCGATGCTGCATTCAGCCAACTGTGCGCCAATCGGAGTTTCTCCAATCTCAGCCTGCGGGAAGTCGCTCGCGAAGCGGGTATCGCGCCCACCTCTTTCTATCGCCACTTTCGCGATATGGAGGAGCTGGGCCTGACCCTGGTTGACGAAGGAGGTCTCACCCTGCGCCAACTGATGCGCCAGGCACGCCAGCGCATTGCCGGTGGCGGCAGTGTCATCAGCACCTCGGTGCAAACCTTTATGGAGTTCGTCGAGAACAACCCCAACATCTTTCGGCTGCTGCTACGGGAACGCTCCGGCACCTCGGCCGCCTTTCGTCAGGCGGTGGCTCGCGAAATCCAGCACTTCATTGCCGAGCTGACCGATTATCTGGAAGCCACCACAGAAGCACCACGGGAAGATGCCTACATCCAGGCAGAAGCCATGGTCACCATCGTCTTCAGTGCCGGTGCCGATGCACTCGACATGACCAGCGAAGAGTGCCGGGCACTCTCTGATCGCACTATTCGCCAACTGCGGATGATCGCCATGGGCGCCGAGGTACAAAACCAGAAGCGCCGTGAACCTCACCCATGACCACAGGATGGAGAACGATATGACTGAACAGCTTATGATCCCGAAAAAACCGCTCGCCATGGCCATGCTGATTGGTATCTGTGGCGATGCCTCTCTGGCCGTGCTGACCAACTCGGTTGTGCCTTTCTCCTTCTTCCCGCTGATTGCCCTCTGGCTGGCGGCCTATCAGCTGTTCCAGCACTATCGCCATGAACCCATGATGGGCAACACCCCCATCTGTACCCTGCTCTGCTTCTTTATCGGTGTCTTCGGCCACTCCGCGCTGCTCAAGGTGCAATACCCGGAACTCGGCAGCAACTTCTTCTCCCTGATCATGATGCTGCTGTTACTGGCGGCCCTCTCCATCAAGCTGGGTCTAAGCATCGGCAAGAAAGAGAAACCCTGATTAGTCGACAAAGTGGTCGCAATCACTTGATAGATAAAGAAAAGATGCCTTCCCAACGGGAAGGCCTCTTTGTTTGCGCTACGCAGATTTATCGGGCATGACCATGCCGAGCAATCGCAGCATGGTCACCCTCGCCAGGCAACTCGGCTTTACCATTGATGTCCAGATGGAGGAGGGAGTGGTCAATATGGCTCTTACCTGTGGGGCTGGAGTCCGGTGATGGGGATGCGTGGAAGCGAGTAATCCAGTACCAAGGGTTGCGAATCATCCAAAAATTACTGTGATTACATACCAAAAGGAGGGAATAGCGGCCCTGCCAGCGCCTTCCTTCAGGCAAGAGCTACTGCTCAGTGGTTTCTGGATGTTCAAAATGTCAAAGCCCGGTCATCAGACCGGGCTTTGGTGTCTATTCTGGCGTGCAAGGCTGTGGCCGGGCAAACCGCCCATAGCAAAAAGGCCTTCCCAATCGGGAAGGCCTTCAAATTAGTGGCGGAGCGGACGGGACTCGAACCC
>NZ_JAPDCL010000013.1:0-133320 GCF_027706025.1 Aeromonas sp. Y311-2
GCCCAAGCAGTCTGACTGCAACAAAAAAGAAGAACTGTTGTAACAACAGCCGCAAGGTATCGAGAATGGCACTTATCACGATACTCGGCAACATGCAGGGTTAGTTGACGCTATCTAGGAACCGAAAATGAGGCGAATTAAATACCAAAAAAAACTATCATGGTCGGCGATTACATGTTGACTGATACCCGCTAAAGGGTATCATTGATTTTGTTAGGAGAATGCGCAGTGGCAGGAAAGAGCGTGACGGATGGTGGTGGTGGGAGGATTTACTTCTCGGAACAGTACGCTCGACATCTGGCAAAATTCACAAAGATGGAGGAGGGGCCTCTCTTAGAGGCTGTAGTTGAATATTTATCAACAGACTGTAGCCAAAGAAAATTAGCCATAAAATTTGGAGTGAAACAGGGTAAGATATCAATTCGAGTCAATAAATTGATACAACTTGATGGGTTTGTGGTTGAGGCTCTTGAAATCAGAAATGTAAGGATTACGTAATGAAAAAAACTATAATCGTTTGTGCGGTGGCATCCGTATTTTCTAGCGGATTATGGGCCGTACCTAGCTCTGATGAAGATCATCTGCAGGAGTATCTTGCATATAGGGCTCGTTTAGATGCAGAGCAGGACAAGATTATTTTGGCTGCTCAGCAAGAACAGACTGTAAGTAGCCAATCAACAGCTGCTGACTCGGTTGCGTTCGATCAACAGCTCAACCCAAGCCCTATTTATAGTGCTGTTATTAGCTCTGCAGTGCAGCAGGCTGATCACGATGAAACAATTTCGGCAGAAAGTGCGGCCTCTGCCCGCTCCGGTATAGTCCAGAAGACAAATTTCCCTGAACATTCATCAATGGCTGCCCCCCAATATGACGGGGCTCTGGCATATGCAGATAACTGTGTTGGTAGTGTCGTTTCATCACAGTATGTGATTTCTGCTGGTCACTGTGGAAATCAGACTGGTAAGTCGGTGAGCATTAAGTCCGCCGATGGAACCATCAAGATTCTCACCATTACCGACACCCTGCTTCATCCTTTGTATGACGATACATTTCCCCGAGTTTATGACGTTGCCATTTGGAAGTTAAATGGGGTGGCGGACCAAACTAAATACTTAGCAGATCATGAACCGGCTATCGGTAGTCTATTTGATGGGTTATCGATGAAGGGGGGCGAGTTTCGTTCCTACCGAGTTCGGGCAACTGGACCTGCTGATCCGCGCTTTAGCCCTGATGGTTTTGAAGGTCTCTACTCACCCTCTGACACGGCTACCACTGGGCACAGTATTCCCGGTGATTCTGGGGGGGCTTGTGTGGGCGGTGACGCACGAGTTTGGGGGGTGGTTCAAGGGTCTGCAGGCCAAGGCGATGGAACTTATATTCAATCATGTCAAAACCTTGCTAATTCAAATACGAAACAGTGGCTCTTGGAGACTATAAACGCGTGGTCATATCCGCGAGTTGTGAAGGGTGATGGCTCACTTGTTGTCCAAATTCAGAATCTCCATCAAGGTGCGGAGTTTTTGAACCCGACTGTTGAAGGTAGTGTCGTGATTGACTCTAACTCGTGTGCTGGTGCTGTGCAGCCCTGGGGCGTTTGTCAGCTGACTCTTAGTGGGTCTGGTAAGGTGAAGTTATCAGTGACAGACGAAATCAAGGTCAACGAGCCTATTGTTGTACCACCAGAACCCCCCAAGCCTGATGGAAACGGCGGCGGCGGTGGCGGTGGCTCAACCGGTCCAGTTGCACTGGTCATGCTTGCTCTCGCTGCGTTCGCTCGCCGTTTCAAATCAAGAAGCACGGTTTAAATACATGCATGTTTAAGACCAATAAGGGGGCGATGCCCCCTTATCTATTAGGGCTGTTTGTCACAGATAGTGCCCATGTTGTCATTTGAACACTCTGCAGAAA
Organism: Aeromonas sp. Y311-2; assembly: GCF_027706025.1. Taxonomy (NCBI): domain Bacteria; kingdom Pseudomonadati; phylum Pseudomonadota; class Gammaproteobacteria; order Aeromonadales; family Aeromonadaceae; genus Aeromonas; species Aeromonas sp. Y311-2. The sequence goes on from NZ_JAPDCL010000013.1 coordinate 1,909, forward strand.
ACCCCCCTCTTTTTCAGTGCCCATTTTATTGCCCCCCCCGAGTTACAATGCCATCAATGGAAAGTTGAGTGTCAACGGACCGTTACTGCAAGGCTCCACTCGATATGACTGGCCTCTTGTGGTTTCACAGATCCAGACAAATGGAGAGTGTTGCGTGAGATTGTGTAAGGCGGTGTTTTGCGCGGGTGTGCTGGCGCTTTGTTCTTCAGCCGCGGTAGCTGATGCATGGCAAGAGCGTGAGATTTTGAGTCGCGTCCGTGAGCAGTTGATCCGGGTGAACAAGCTACTGGATGAAGCGGAGCACGCTGGCCTAAACAATCATAGCCGACTGCGGATGGAGTATGTGAGCATCAGAGCTGACCTGGGAACCGTTGAACAAGGCATTCTGCAGTATCTGTCTGCGCCAATGGACCCTGCTGCGATCTTCCCCTTGGATGGTGGGTATACCGATTACCAAAGAGTTCCGACGCAACCACGACCAGATGCTGATCTGCCTCGTTCACGCAAGTTACCTGAGGAGTTCAGAAAATGAGTGCCACTTGTTCAGGCGCCAATGTAAGCCAGTGCATGGCCGCTGTTGGTGCGGGTTCTACTTTTGGGGATACGACAGTAATTCTTCAGGGTTTGATGTATGGAAGTGCATTCATTTTTATAATATTTGTAATTAATGCTTGTTATCAAGGATTGGGCAGTGACAAGGTTACATATTACGGGATGTTTAAAAATGTCATATTCGCTGTGATTATGAGTTTTATGATTTTGTTGGTAGTGCAAGCGATTATAAAGTGATTTTAAAAAAGGAGATTTATATACCCATGAGAAATAAACTTTTGCAACGAGCAGCATTGTTGCCTGCATTTTTAGTGAGCAAGATATATGCAGTAGGTGCTGGGGGATTGCCAACAATCAATGGACCTAGCGGTTCTTCTCAGAGTGACCCATTCGTATTGATTATTGACTTGATTAAATGGGGGATAACGATTATCGCATTTGGTTTGGTGGCATTTACCTTCCTCACAGTGGTGAAGAATGGTTGGCAAAAATACCATCAGTTGGGCGAGGAGGGTAGCAAGACCACGTGGCGTGATTTGGCAAGCAACTTGGTCGCAGGTGCGCTATTGATTTGTCTTGGTGTTGCCATGGCAAATTATGCCATAGATGTATTTGGTGAAAGTAAGGTTTAATTTTCATGTTCAACAGACGATGGGTAGGCTTGTCCTACCTATTGTTTATACCGAGAGGTTTGATGAAGATCTTTATTGATGGAATGTTTTTGGTATCACTCATTGTGCCTGTGAGGGTCAATGCGGGAATTCCTTCAATAACTCCACCCGGTGGCAATGGCGGGGCAAGCGATCCGTTTGAGCTGACATCGGCAACCTTCGAAATGGCAGTGAACGTTTTTGCCATGCTTCTCGTTGCATTTACGTTTTTAACGATTGTGAAAAACGGATGGCAAAAGTATCACCAACTCGGAGAGGCGGGCAGCAAGGTAACTTGGCGTGATCTTGCAAGCCACATGGTGGCAGGGCTGATTGTGGTGACTGTTGGCATTTTTATGGGTGTCTACGCACTCAATATATTCTGAGGCCAGAGTGATGGGAAAAGAGCACACAATCCAAACAACGTTAGAGCGTCTCGATAAAAAGCCATCGCTCTGGAAAGGGTTAACAATAGATGAGTTGATGGTTGTTACCGCAGCATCTGTAATAACTTGCTGTACGATTTCATCAATTACATTTTGGGCATTGTTCAGTTTGGGGCTTATGGGCGGTGTATTTGGAATGATAGTTAGTCTTGGAGTGATACCGTTTGTAGCTGGCAGGATTGAGCGCGCAAAAAAACAGCATGGGCCGCTCATGTGGCTAAAGTTGCAGAGATATATGCAAAAGCGTGGCTGGATGAGTTTTAGTGGAATGATGACAGATAAAATTCGTTGGGATACAAGACTGTCAAAGCATAAGACCATTCGATATCTCGGTCCAGAGAGGAAATAATTATGCTCAACTTGCTCGGGCGGAATAAAAGTAAGGCTCGCAACGCTTTGGATAAAAGTGATGCCAGGGTAAAAGATTGGCAGCTTGTTTCTGGGTGCTTGTTTACGCTGCTAATGGTGCAAATGGCAGTCAGTGCAGTTAGGCAAAATGATATAACTGTTCACGTTCCTCCCGACTTGTCGGGTGGTGCCACTTTTTCGGCTGGGAGTATTCCAAAGCCGAATGTATATCTTTTTGCAAGCGAGGTTTGGCGCTCTGTCAATTTTTGGCAGGAAAATGGAGACAAGGACATGCGAGATAATTTGTATCGCTATTCTTGCTATATCTCAGAAGATGTCATTCGTGACCAACTTGCGTTACATGAAGCCAGGGTCAAAGGGGGGCAGTCAGCAAACCGAACTCGTCGAATGAGTGAAATTACAAACCTTAAGGATGTCGAGGGGTCCGTATCTTCCTTGGGGGCCGGTACGTGGGATGTGGACTTGGATCTGCGTCTGGTTGAATCCCTTCAAGGCACCCCAGTCAAAGACCATCCGTTACGCTACCGCGTGCGCGTTGCTGCAGATAATTCGGGTTCTACATGCAATCCATTCAACATGAGAATTATTTCAATTAGTCAGCCGTTACGCATCGAGTTCGAAGGGGTTAAGGGGTGATGAAAAAAAATCTGATCGCTGCAGGCCTTGCGCTCGCATTTTCACTGTCAGCTTTTGCGGTAGAGCCGATCGAATGGCGAAGCCGACCAATCAAGATTGCATTGCATGTCGGTGAACAGCGTTTAATTCATTTTCCTGACCATGTGTTATTCGGTCGTCCAGAGTCCTTGGCCAGTAAGCTCGACGCTGACAGTATGCAAGGTACTTTGTATCTGACCGCGCAGGAGGAGTTTTCACCAACACAGGTGAAGGTAAAGCTGAATGACTCAGGAGACATAGTGCTACTTGAACTGGTCGCATTGCCCAGATCCGGTGCACAGCTTGATGAGGTGCTCATTTCAGTCCCCGGCTCCGAAGCTGGAACCACAGACACGTCCACTACAAGCGCCCCTGCAAAGGCGGCAGCCACAGAAGAGAGTCCACTTGCAGGAACGCCCTTTGACATGTTCGGTGATCAAGCGATCTCACCGGAAGAAATGATCCAATTTGCGGCTAAAGAATTTTATGCTCCTCCGCGCTTAAGAGTTAACGATCCACGTTTGAATCGTACTGCAGTGAATAATGCGGAGGATATGAGAGATCTTTTTATCGATACCTCCTATGGCCTTTTCGATGCGACGGCCATAGCGGCCTGGCGGAGTAATTCAGGTCAGTATCTGACGGCAGTTCGATTGGTAAACCGTCAGTTGCAGCCAGTTAAGGTAAACCCCTTTCATCTGAACATGCAGTACGCCTATGCCGCTGCTCAGCATATCCAGTTAGAGCGTAGCAACATGCCCGGGGATACCACGATGCTGTATGTAATATCTGATCGCCCGTTTAGTGAGTCACGCTATGAAACGCCTGCACCATGGGCCCCAATACAGTCAAAAAAATCGGCAGATACGAAGTTTGAACGTCCTGGGGGGTCGAGATGAGCGGTGTTATGGTCGGTGCAAATCCGCTGATTAAAATTGGGGCCGGCATCATGATCGGCGCCGTGGTAGTTGTTGGCATCAGCAAATTTACTGGTTCAAAACAGCAGGCTGAGAGCACACTCCAAGCCGAGCAGGGCGAAGGGGACAAGACCGTCACGATTCCTCGCCAGCAAACTCGTTTAGGTGCAGAAGCTGATACGCCAGAGACCTCTGTCGAGGCGTTGGCCAAGGCAGTCTCAGACGTGAAAAACAAGTTGACTCAACTGGAAGCAAACAACAGCGGAAAGGGGGGGATCAAACCGCCTAACAAGCAGGAAAATCAGCAGGTTTTGGAACTGCAGAGTGAGATTGAAAAACTGAGGCAGGAGTTATCTGAAAAGAGTAAATCTCCCCCTATCGAGTCGGCCGCCCCTTCAGAACCTCTGGTCGATGCGTATCCTGACCGGCCCGCGGCGAACGAGCGTGATTTCGGTTTAGCAAGTGATGAGAGGCCGACAGGCAATAGCAAAGCAACGATAGACTTACCTACAGTGCCAAACCTTTTTGATCCGAATCGAGGAAAACGAAATACCAGCAGCTCAATGCCATCATCTTCAGAGATCGGCGATGATGGCATTGAATGGATTATGCCGTCAGATGGCCAAAAAGTTCTTGATGAACGCACGGGAAAGGAGAATGTCACATTTCCCAAGTTTAAGGGGGAGCGTTTTCAAAATCCCCAGGTTAGGAATAGCGCTAACGTATCAACGGGTTTACCCAACGTTAGGGACAAGCGAGATAGTTTGGTACCGATCTATACCATTCCAGAGAACGCGAGTTTTTTGGGATCTGTTGGCGCTACCGCACTTATTGGTCGAGTCCCCTTAAACAATCAGGTTACCGACCCATTTCCATTCAAAGTTGTAGTTGGCCAGAAAAACTTAGCGACCAACGGCATCAATATCCCAAACCTACAAGGTATGGTCGTTTCTGGTCTTGCCCGGGGTGACTACACCCTTAAATGCCTATCAGGTCAAATTAACAGCATCACATACACCTTTGTGGATGGGACGATACGGACAGTATCAGACAAGAAAGGAGGAAATGGTGGGTTAGGTTATTTGACCGACTCACAAGGTGTGCCGTGTATTACCGGTAAGTACATCACGAACCTACCATCTTACCTCGGCCAGACAATGGGGATTAATGCTGTTGCTGGTATGGCTGAGGCGTTTGCTAATGGTCAGGCTGAGATTACTAAGAATACCGACGGCAGTTCTTCATCAATTGTCAATGGTGGCAGCGATAGCATGAAGTACATGGCTGGTAAGGGGATTGGCGCTGGTGTTCAGTCCGGTGCAAATGCTTTAGCAGAGCGGCAACAGGGGGCTTATGACGCAGTGTATGTACCCCCAGGGACGAAAGTTGAAATCCATTTGACTAGCCAAATTGACATCGATTACGACAAAAAAGGACGCAAGGTATCCCATGTTCAAACAACCAACCGTTACAGCAGCAATCGCAGTCTTGATTAGCCTATCCATGGCGGGATGCTCAAGTAAAGATGATATTATCCCGCAATCTGATATCACCGCCGAAATGGTTTTTGATCAAACTATGGGGGGAGGGACCGGTGCTCGTGACTATCGGATCATGACAACCCCGCAGATGGCTGGAGTACAGCCTGATATAGACGTTTACCAGTTGCATGATGCACCTAAACCTCGTTACCAGTTATTGCCTAATCCTACGTTATTTATCTTTGTTCCTGCTCACTTGACCGGAAAAGGTCGTTCACCAGTTCCCGCCTACATCACTGAAACAAAGATGTTTGATAGGGAAGAGTATGCGTTGCCGGGCGAGCTGTATCCGCTCCAGGATGCCAGGTATGGTCAAAGCCAGGCGATCGCAGACAATCAGAAGTATCGAGATTAAGGAGGGCATGTGAGCATATTTCAGGAAATCATCGAGATCTTCGTGCCGCCCCAGAATGCAGCGAAACAAGCGAGCGGAAAGGCTAGCGGTACCTCGCTGTCAGCTACCGAGAGAGCAGAGGCTGAAGAGGCGAACTTTGTTGAGAGCTCACGTCAGTTATCCAATGCCCGCCGGCTCGGGCCGGTCACCAAGAAGATGGTTCAGGCGCATTATCGACGCAATCCACATAGCTTTGCTGACAAGCTATCTCTCACAGAATATCTCGATGAGAGCAAGACGTTCATGCTTGAGGATTGTTACTCCCAGGCGGTGGTGTTTGCTGCCTCTCCTATGGCGACAGAAGGCCGCTCTAAAGAGCAAATTGCAGATCTTAGAAACAGTCTCCAATCCGCATTTAAGCAAGCGTTCGGCTTGGCTACTGGTGGTTCAGATTGGGTTCTTCAGACCTATTCTTGGAAAGATGATGACCTTTATCGGTATGTGGATGATATCTACTCGTCTATTCATGAAGAAGTACGGGACACTGAGTTCACAGAGCAATTTTTGAATGTCCTCGAAGATCATTTCCGTGGTGTGAACCAACCTGAAGGGATCTTCAAAGACGTGCAGGTCACCGGTAAACAATGGCGGGGGCAGATGCGCCGTACATACTGTGTGATTTACCGGCGATGCACCAATCTTGAGAAGGAATCCCCCACGTTCGATCCGATCAGCGACATCAATGAAGTCGCCGATCGCTTCGCACACTTACTCTCGTCTTCCGGGGTGAAAATTCGTCGCTTGGAAGGTGAGGCGGTTTTCCGTTGGTTGACAGATTGGTTTAACCCAAATCCCGCAATCACCAATGGTGATCGGGAGGCTCTATATCGCCAGGTTGGTTACCCGAAGCGTAAAAAAGATAAACCGTTTGGTTTTAACTTGGCAGAGAGTGTCCTGTTCTCTGAGCCGATATCTGATCCTGATAATGGATGTTGGTGGTTTGACGATAAGCCTCATACCTTTATGCGCTTTAAGGGATTAACTCATGCCCCCGAGATGGGTCAGTTGACTGGCGAAGTTTCAAGGGGGACAGGGAAAAATCAACGTTCGAGCTGTTTGATGGATTCGGTCCCGGCCGGTGCAATGCTTGTCCAGACGATTGTTTTTGTCAGCCCAACGAAGATCGACACTCATTTGATGAGCTTGAGCTCTGCTCATAAAGGGGAGACTCAAGAGGCTAGGCGTGCAAAGCAAGCTCTTGAGGAAGTCGATAAACAGCGCACCGATGATCAAGATGTGTTTTATGCATCCCAGGGTGTGTACGTTCGTGGCTCGGATCTGATGGATCTCCAAGAGCGCTGTAAGGCCCTAAAAAATAACCTGCTCTCAAATGGTGTGATGGCCCTAGATGCCACAACCGACCCCCTGATAACGGAAGCATATCCATTACACCTCCCGGCGTGCTTTCAACCGGAATTAGACCAAAAACGCCAATACATGCAGCTTTACTATTCCCAGCACCTCGCAAATATGTGCCCCATTTTCGGCCGCGAACAGGGGACTGGAAACCCAGGCTTAGTGGTGTGGAACCGGGGAGGTGAACCGCTCACATTTGACATGTTTGGTAAAGACCGAGTACGCGCCGCCCATGGTGTAGTCATTGGGCCCCAGGGGTCAGGTAAATCAGCCTCACTCAACTATATGGCCGCATCGGTTATGGCCGTGCATCGCCCTCGGTTATTCATTCTGGATAAAGGCGGGTCTTTTGAGTTGTTGAGTGAATACTTTGCCCAATATGGTTTGACTGTGAATTACATGCGAATTAATAAGTTCGCAAATTTCTCCTTATGCCCATTCCTGGATGCCGGGGAGGTCGTCAAGCAAATGCAAGAGGCCAAGGCTAAGGCTAAAGAAAACGCAGTGAAACAGTCCTTGGCTGGTGAAAGTCAGGAGGATGAGGATGAGGATGATGCGACACGGGACCCTCTTGGGGAAATGGAGCAGTCCCTCTACATCATGGTTACAGGTGGCAACATGGAGGCCTATGAAAAGCTCACGCAACTGGATAAATCGCTAATGCGTGGGGCGATCATGGCTGCTGGTATCAAAAGTCTCCGAGCCAACAAAAAAACCCTCACTCAAGACGTGAGAGATGCCATGTTAGATATCGCGGCAACGGATATCAAACTTGAAGACTCGCAACGCTTACGGCTCAAGGAGCTGGCCGCCTCACTCGATTTGTTTTGCACCGGTGAACTTGATGCCCGGATGTTCAATTCGGTTGGCGTCGAGTGGCCTGATGCCGATGTGACAGTGCTTGATGTGGGGGTGTATGGCTCAGATCGCTACCCCGCTCAGTTAGCTCTTGCCTATATCGGTTATATGCAGCGAGTGATCAATAAGGCGGAGGAAACTCAAAATCATCGCCGAGATGTCGTCAATATCGTGGATGAGGCTCACCTCTATACCGGAAATCCCCTGCTTGGATATCAGATCGCATTCGCAGTCAAAGTCGCTCGTAAGATTGGTTTGTGGATGCTGTTAGCTACCCAAAACGTTGAAGATTTCTCCAAGGGCGATGACATCAAGAAAGTGCTTGGTCTATTCGAATGGTGGATGTTGCTGAACATGGAGTACAAAGAGGTAGAAGACCTTAGCAAGTATCGCAATTTAACACCTGAACAAAAGGCCATGATTTTGAGCTGCTCGAAGCAGCAGAAATGTTATACGGAGGGTGTTGTGATGGGGAACCCTAAGACTGTTGGCGAAATGCTGGTTCGCCAGGTGCCGCCATCAATCTTCCTTGCTTTGGCCATGACTGACCCGAATGAAAAAAGTGAGCGGAGAGCGATGATGGAGAAGCATGGGCTTGCATCACAATATGAGGCCGCTGAGATGATGGCTAACGATTTGAATCGTAAGCGTGGGCTGAAGACTGTCTCTCGCCAACCTAGTGATATGAAGCGTGGGCAGCGCATTCAGGGGGCATACCAATGAATCGGCTGATGCTTCTTTTTCTACTACTTCCTGGTGTGTCTTCAGCCGCGGTTACCTTGGATAAAGTGGATGTTTTTACTGTTGACGGGTTGCTTTATGAAATGGAAAGCGCTCGCTTATCTAAGCAATTGAATGTGCCAGTCAACGTGCGGCAGATTGACACAATCTACAAGTTAGAAATGAATCTAAGTGCTGGTCTTCCTGGGAATGAGGCCGATGCTGCTCCGATAGCTGCGGACCGCATCTCAAAACTCAGCAAGCAAATGGTGCTCAGAACATACTCCACCGCTGCAGAGTCTTTGACGCTGGCTAGAACGATCGGAGTGGATAAAGTGCCAGCAGTGGTGTTTAACGAAAAATGGATTGTTTATGGTGTAGATCCATTGCAGGCATACACCATCTTCGAAGGGATGAATAATCGTGGGGAGCTCGCCGGTATGAGCAGGGGGCAAAAGTGAAGCAGTTTGCAACGTATGTGTTCTTGAGCACTATAGGCATGTGCTGGCTTTTCCCCAGTTCCGCTATGGCATCCGATATCGATGGCGCGACGCCGAGTGGCAGTAAGAAGATAGAGATCTTCGATCTAATTACAGACACTATGGATCTGTCGTGCATTGACTACAAAATCAAGGGCATGTGCTTCTGGCTGGTCTGCAAGGGCCCATTCTGTAGTATCCGCACATCAACGGTAGTCAGTCATTACAATCCGGATGTCATCGTTGAAACTGTCTCGAATCGTGAGAATTATCCTCTGACCTGGCTGACCAAACCCATGTCGAAAGTTACTGACCCTGCCGCCAAAGCTTTGAACCATGGCATTGATGTCGGTACCGGTGTTCGTGGTAGTGCAGGCTCCCCGATGCAGAAAAACTTTTACGATGTTAACGTTTATGGGAATCCAGCATTATTGGCTTACCGCAATATTGTGGGTAGCATGATGAAACTGTCTGGTTTCTGTGACAGTGATATTGTTCCGATGAACCCCTATTTTGTGTCTACGATTGACCCCGAATGGCGTCTTGGATTGCTGGAGATGCCACTATTAGCAATACCTTCAAATTTCAGTCGAAAACTCATTGCACGTAACCCCAATGACACGTCAGGAATGATCGGTAGTGTTATGGGTGAATACGGTGACTACATACAGTCTGGAGAGCGGTATGGCCACGTGTTTCCACGAATAGGGTCGGTAATAAACCCGAACCGATATACTGGCTCGATGGTTATTGCACAACGGGCCGCTGATGTTGTGACGACAAGCGTGAATGGCCATATCAGCCAGAAGCTTCCTGTTACATCCGGTTCTGCCAAAGTTTGGGCACCAGTAGCCCCACGCGAGGGGGAGGCTGATACTGCAAAATGGCAGCGAAACTATCCTCGAGGGCGTAAGGAGTGCAAGGAATTCCCCGCGGATGGCAGCGTTGACTTCAAGTACAGTGAGAGTGATTTTTCGCCGACCCATAACTACCTTTACACCTTGTGGCGACGGTATGAATGCTGTGCACGAAAAGGGAAGTTCCTTTATCGGATGTAGTAATTGGCATCCTCACAATCTCCAAGATTGCCGATATCTTCCCCCAGCCCCGCCCAACTACCAGGGCGGCCCTGCTGGTATGATCACCAGGAGGCCCGCCCTTCACTCTCTCGATACCCTGCCGGATTCCGGTACTAAACAGAGAGAGCCCCCATGTACTACCATCCAAAGCCCGCCGCCAGTCATGCCGCATCCCTTCGCCTTGGACAACTTCGCCATGTGATCCGGGTTGCCTCTGTTGGATGAAAAGGTTTCATCCCTGAAAATAGAGTTTCATCCTTGCAAATAAAGTCTCACCCCAAACAACTAGACATATTTGACGGGTCAGCAGGCTGGAGGCATACTAGACACATATGACTAGAAACGCGAATGGAGCCTTCCATCAAATCATCCGTAGCAAAGGCTGGACACTGGCCGAGGTCGGAATCCGATGGGGGGTGACTGAACGGCAAATGAGCCGAATTGCAAACAGTGGAAAGCTGAGGGATCTCGACGCTGCCGCTGGATTGCCAGATCAGAATGTAAGGAGTAACGGGATGACTATTTTGAAATCGAAATTACATATGGCTGAGCACCGTGTAGAGGCTGCCCAGCTCAAGGTAGATAGCCTAAAACGGAAACATCTGGCGGGTTCATCGGCAGCTTCATCAGAGTTATTGAACAACTGGGAAAGCGAGCTATCAGCAGCGAAAGCAGAGCTAGCGAAACTGGCACCATAGTTAGAGGGTAGTTTGTGTAGACAAAAGTGGTTTCAATGCCTCTCATTTTGCTGCAAATGGTCATGAAAATGACCTCGGCGAGTGGAGTGATGATGACCGAGCATTAATCCATCATATCCGCATCGTGCTGCCAGAATTGGCTGCGTGGGGTGATTTTCCCATTGGTGTTGCATGGGGAGGTTACAGCCAAGATGTCTGGTTGCTTAGCTGGTTAGACGAAGATTTGCATACCCTGAATCGAGAACGATTGATGCCTTTCTTGGCATATATCCATTATCACGAAACACATGGCGAACCACCGTCTTGGGGTATATCCATTGAGGTTCTGGATGCCTATGTTTTTGAGCATCAGTTGAACACTTCCATATAAGTCAGAGGAAAAAAACGGAATGGAAAACCAATATGTGGATTTTGAAAGTTGCGTGATAGAACGGGTCAAAGTGCCGACCTTTGACAGCGAAAAGAAATTTGTCCCAATGGTCAGACTGACTGATGAGGAAGGGGGCAATCTGTTTAATTTCCCCGACTCATTCACAGATGAGCAGATAAAAGTTGCCGTGGCTTTCGCTAACCAATCTTACCGACTCGGTAAGGTTTACGGGGCAGAAGCTAAGGCTCATGAGAGCCGCGCATCGCTGGGCTTGAGTTGTGGAAAAACGGACCATGGCCACGAGTTATGAACATCACCGATTGGTTGCGATGTGCGCCCGCTGGTTCAAGCGCCAAGGGTTCGCCATCATCGCTACTGAACTGGCAAGCTACGGGAATCGTGAGCAGCCAGATGTTTATGCCTGCCGTCAAACCTGCTCGGCTGTTGCTGAAATCAAGGTTAGCAGGGCTGATTTCCTGGCGGACAGTAAGAAGCCGGAGCGTCATAGCGGTGGGCTCGGCACCTACCGGTTTTACCTCTGCCCAGAAGGGCTGATCTCTCCATCTGAACTACCTGCAGGCTGGGGCCTGTTGTACGCGAAGGGCCGGAGCATCGTTTCGATACATACCCCGAGTGGGAACATGTGGCCAGCGCCAGGCAGGCAAGACGAAAATTGGAGGCCGTTTGCTCATGAGACTGACCATGAAGCGGAGCGGGCAGCGTTGTTCTCCATAGCCCGCCGTTTGGCAAACGGGCAACAGACGTACAAGTGATCGAGGAGAAACGGGATGAAGCAATCCGATCTGGAATACCAGGGCAAGCTCGATGGTCGGCATTCGTGGTCGTTTGGAGACGACAGCTTCTATTGGACTGACGGTGCCAACGTTGTGACCAGTGATCTGGCTGGTACTATTCCGTTTTGTCGTGTCACTCTAGCTCCACGACAGAGCTCTAGCCCCCGAACTATTAAAGCCTTGACGAGGACTGACGCAAAGCGGGCGATTGTCGAGGCATTGGATTTATAGGAGTAACGGAATGCCTGACGAGTGGAGTGATGAAGCCGTTGCCGAAGCCTGGAACGGTCTCAATGAGAGTTATGAGGAAATGGAGCGCCAGATTGCCGCAAAGGCCCCTCGCTGCCATTTTCTCCCGATGGGGTTAGAGCATGGCGACGGCGAGGATTATCACTCGCAGTGGTGGGAGTGCTCCGTGTGTGGCCATACCAAACCGGCCAATTAGGAGTAGTTTGTATGGCCTTCATCCAGAGAAGACCGGAGATAGAGATGACTGCCAGCAATTTGCAGCAGGCTTTCTACCGTTCTGAGAAGCACCGATACGAGCTGTTGGTAGCGAACGTGTTCATCAAGGGCTGGCTGGAGTGCGATCTGATCGGCGTTCGGCTCAATGGCCATGTTGATGAGGTCGAGATCAAGGTAAGTCGTTCGGATTTCAAGGCCGACTTTGCAAAGGTCGTCCCAATGAAAGAGGGGCAACCGGGGGCTGAATTGGTTCATGAGGGCCACATTACATTCTGGCAAGCCAAAAAACATGACCTGCTTGCGTCTGGTCGGTCGCCAGTAAACCGTTTCTGGTTTATGACGCCTCTTGGACTGTTAACCGAGTCAGACATACCAGTGCACGCTGGACTTATCGAGGTGACAAAGACCGGATCTCTGCGTACCACAAAGCAGGCCCCATTGCTCCACAAGCAAAAAGCGGATGACTCGTTTCGCTATAACTGCCTCCGGCAGCAAGGTTGGCGGGTATGGGATTACATTACGGGCCAAAGGGCCTAGTTAAAGGAGTAGTTTGTGCTTCACGAAGTGATGATCGATGGCATCAAGTATGTGCCCCAGGCGACCATTCAGCCGCAGGATGATGAGACGCTGCGCCGCGCTCTGCATGAGCTGGTGTCTCTCCACTACTTCGGCAACTGGCACAAGGCCCAAGGCGTTACTGGTTTGGTTATCGAAATGCTTTCGCCAGAGCTGAGTAAGGTGATGGATGCCGATATTGGTGCCGCCTTCAAGCGTACCTCGTCAACCGATTAATATGGGGTTCAGGAAGTGAAACTGAGAGAGGAAAAAATCATGAAATCGAAGGGGCTCTCCCTCTCCAATAGGGTTGGAATTTTTATAATTTTTCTACTGGGATGCACAGTAATCGCAGATGTCGCGGGGATTATTGAAATAAGCCGAACAGCAGCCGGAATATCCTTGCCGATTATATTTATAGCTAGTTATTGGGTTGGGAAATGAGTTGAATAGAAGACTAAGGAATCACGGGCGATGGCCAAGACCTACCACATCGAAAGACGGGCGAGTTTGTTGGCTGCATGGAGATCACCCCACACGGGTATGTGTGGTGGTTCCCCTGGAACTGGGTTCTGTTCGTGGCGCTGCTCCTGACAGCGGCTGTAGTTGTCCCATATCGCAAACTGCGGAAGAATGTAAGGAGTAACGGCAGTGTGCGATAGTGGTTTCAATGCCTCTCATTTTGCTGTAAATGGTTATAAAGATGACCCAGCAGTGATATAATTCTGGACTGTAACTTGCAGCTGTTAGGATGTCTAATGTACCGATTCCTTAATGAAAAGAATGCATTGTATTACTTAATAATTTTGTCTGTTATAGCAATAACGGCGATCTGCATAACCTCCTTGTGGTTATATAAAAACAAATTCGATTCTGTTTGTAATTTTAAAATCGTTGAGAGAAACGGGGAATTGGTACCCCTTGAGTTAAATTCACTTGATGGTAGTGAGCCAATTGGTCATTTTGAACGAATGGATGGACAGATTGGATTGTTTCTGGAAAGCACAGAAGTGAGAGATGTTACTAAGTGCTTTCAGGATTACCAGTCGCAACTATGGAAAATAATGCCATATAAATAATGGTAAGCAATGCCATATATTATGCCAGCAGAGTCTGTCAAAGATCAGCATATATAATATGAGATTCGTCCCTATGAACACCTTAAGGCTGAGCGTTCGAGCTGGCCTTAAGGTAATTTTGTATTGGTTGGTAGAATGAGGGCCGGCTGCTACTAGCATACCCCCTAACAAGTTTACAGGTTCCGGTCCACATTCCGTTCAAATCGCCCCAATGGCCTTTAGTCTGAAATGCTACAACCAATCACATTGGTGCATGGATAGACATCCCAAGCTGTCCGGTCAAGCTGCTCGATAATATCCAGCAGCAATCTATTTGATGCTGTTTTACGCGCAGACATAAAGCGGTCAAGCAGATTTGCGGCATCATGGTTATGAATTTTTTCTTTAGCTTGGCTCACCATGCGTACCAAGGAGTCATCAACAAGTTTGACTGACGCCTCATCATGACGAGCCCCAATGTAGAGTCGGCATAAATCCATTAAGGCGTCCCGAGTCATTAGTGTGTGGCTTATCATGGCTTTAATTCACGTTCCTGCATGTAGCGCTGTTTTGCCTGGTGGTCTCCTGGAAACTTTAAATGGATCAGGGCCACAAGTTCCATCATGCAATATAGCGTTGCCACGTTGCTTGAGGCCCCAACGGAGTCGAGTTGTGTGGCCTGCAGTTGCATCTGAATTGCCATTCCCATTTCGGGATAACTCAGGTTCCAATCCATCACATAAGCATAATGATCAGCTGCCATAACTAGGTAGCTAAATGCTTCATGATGGGTCTCCGCCAGTTCCATATCGGCATAATAAATAGCCTTAGGAAGCAAAATTCCGCCCATAAACACCTCCCTTCAGTTAATGGGTGCCACGTTATCACGGTAACTCAGCAATGCAACCGGTTAGTGGACTGCTAATTGACCTGCTTTTGGCCGCCCAATTTATTTTGCCATCCCGCGCTAAGATGAGCCGTTTCATGAAATCGGGGATAGTGATGAAAATGAAAATTTTGCCTGTGGCATGCCTGCTGGCCATGGTCGGGTTACCCGCAATAGCTGCTCAATTCGACGAACGAGCCGTTATCAATCAGCGTATTGGGGGAGGGCGCCCCCTTGAAGCGCCGACAGCTAACAATCCCTTCAGCAAAGCAGCCGCTGGTTGGGATGTGGATCTCACATGTTCAGAAATGAGCCTAAGCAGTGAGATCCTGGGTAGCTTCAACTCGGGCTCGTTCAAGCAGTTACACACAACGTTGGCCGGCAATCTGATGGCCGCGCTGAACCCAACCAGTTTGATCGGGATGGCGCTGCAGCGTGCGAATCCGGATCTCTATGACTCTATGATGAGTGGCAGCCTTTCTGCTACGGATGCATTCAATATGAATGCAATGTCATGCCAAGAAATGCAGCAGGGGATCCTGGACAAAATGCCCGCTGGTGCACTCAATAAATTGGCAATAAGCGAAGAGTATTCTGAGGCGATAAAAAAGCACGCGAACTCAAACTATCAGCTAAAAGACTTGGTGTTTAAGGATGGGGCTGCCGGGAGAAGCTACGACGATGGCAAGAAGGGGGTCCAATTCGGTACAGAAAAACGGGGGATGGTTGGTAAACCGATCAAGGTTACCGAACATGCCTCATTTGCCGGGTTCAATGCGTTAGCGGGCCGTCGCGCCACTGATAGTTCCCCCCTTTCACCATCTGCGGCTCAATCCATGGGAATGGGGGCCGTCTTCAAGTCACCCAAGGAGGCCAATACCTTCATTTCAGATGTGGTTGGTGAGACAAGGATGTATACGGATAAGGATGCCTCTCCACGTGAAGAGGATAGAGGTATTGGCGCTAAAGCGGCCTATGCCAAAGAGTTTGAGGCTAAGAACAAACAGTTGCTTGAGCTAGCAAACAAGCCTGTTTCAAGCATCACCGCGAAGGAACTTGAAAGCGCCTCTACGTCCAGCATTAAGGTCACGCAGGATCTGCTGCTGGCTATCAAGCAAATTCACCCTAAGGAGCAAGGAGCTTATGTATCGGCCCTTGCCACTGACCTTGCAATTGCAAATACCTACGACAAGCTGCTGCATTCCGTCAGGATCATGGACGCCGGTATACGCGATGAAAGTGTGACAAACAATGAGGCCGTGCGAACTGAAGCGATGCATAAGCGAGCATTGCTAGTCCAGGAGATGGACCTCCTTGAGCGGGAAATTCGCTTCAAGAAAGATTTGGCAGGTAGTTCCGCTATCGACATCTTGAGACGCGCAAATATGGAGAACAAAGCCGGCTCTTTCCGGACTCCGACGGAAGAGGTGCCTGTCGGAACGGCCAATTAATTTCATACAAGTAACGGCCCGTCTGGCCGTTACTTTCTCGAGCTCCCTGGAGTAGAAAATGAAGAACGTCCTCATTTTTTTGTTATGTCTGTTCGGGGTAATACTCTGTGCGCTGTTATTGCTCCTGTTCGTAGACACCGGAAGTAATAGTTGGCGGGAGTTTTCCCGTTGGGCCACGATCGTAAAATGGCTGATCGTGCCTGCTGCAATTCTGGCTTTGCCAAGAATCATCGAACGCACAACGAAGAAGGCGCTCGCGCCTAGTAGCCGTAAGTTGCTTGTGCATAGTCAGGTTTTGATGGGGGCGTTGTTCGTCGCCATAGAAGTCAGCCATGGGGTATTCCAATGATCGTGAATGAGTGGATCGAGCCCTACACGCTCATGATGGGGGTGCATTCGATGGGGGTGATTACCGAGGTGCTATGCACTAGCGGGTTAGTCTACGCCCCATTCTTTGTGGCAATAGCCAAGTCAATCGTAGAGGCAATGACCCAAGGGGAGGATGAGGGGAACGCGGGTGAGCTGGCAGTGAAATTTCTCCGCAAAGAACTCCTGATGATTTTCCCCGTTTTCATCATAGCCTTCGTTCCTATGACAAATAGTGACATGAGATTTGATGTTCAAATCAGTAACTATGCTTGCGACGGGGCACAACGAGCCCAAGAAAAGCCAACTCCAAACCAGCAAATGATGATGGGCAATTTCCAAGGGGGGTATACGAAGATCCCTGTATGGTGGTTGATTGTCCATGACTACGCATCTACGTTCACGAATACCGTGATTGCAAGCACTCCCTGTGCTGCAGACCTGCAGATGGCATCTGTAAATATTCAGTCAGCGAACCTCGAAAACAGTTTTGATCAAGCTATCGCAGATAGTTGGCAACGTGCATGTTTGGGCCCCGCCGTTGGAGATGCAACACGAAAGGGGACCCTTGATGATAAAACATGGGCCGGTTCTCAATCACTCCGGAAATACTATCAGCAGGAACAGAACACAGTTTTGATTAGCCGTGAATCAGCATTAGCTGCCGGGCTCCCGATCGGTGAAATGGATGGCAGCCAGGTAAGGCTGAATTGTGATGTGGCATATCAGCACATTGAGCAGGCCGCTGTCACCGCGGCGAAGAATCAGTCAAAGGATTCACTGAATTTGTTAGTCAGCGCCTCTTCCGATGCGGAGGCTGAAAAGAAAATGGCCATGGCGAAGGTAGCCAAGGTTCAACCCCAGGCCGAAGCGCAAATTAAGGCTTTGCTTTCTGGTGCGCCCGAGCAGCAAAAAGGGCCGGATAGTGTCTCGTCGTATGTGAAGGAGTTGGTCGGGTGGTTGGGTACCGCGGTTGGGAACCTAATGAAAGCACCCGGAACGGTGGTCTTGAAAAACACTACGCCGATCATCGTCTGCGTAATGCAAATGACTCTACTGATGGTTATACCAATTCTCCTTGTGTTCTCTGGGTTCAGCATGAAAACAGCCCTCGCGTTGAGCGCAATGTATTTTGGCTTAGAATTCACACTGGTCTTCGTGAACCTTGCCACCTGGATGGATAACACGCTTAACCTCTTCTTCTACTCATCAATCTCAGGTGAGCTGGCTGGTGGATCGACCACTTTTATCACCGGACTTCAGGACAGCATTCTTACCCGTGTTGGTTATACATCTTATGATCTATTGCCCAAGCTGTGGATGGGGCTCATGGCATATGTGGGAATCAAGGGTGGTGGTCAGATGATAGGTGCTGCATCACAAGGAGTAGAAAGCAGTGTGACCAGTGGCGTTAGCAGTGGAGTTCGTGGTGCGAATATTGCTGACTCAACAATGAAGTCTGCTGGACGTGCATTCATGGGACCCGGGGGGAAAGCATAATGATCGCAAACCACTGGATCGATCCGTACACCCTCGTCATGGGGGTGCACATGATGGATGTTGTCATTGAAGCCCTATGCGTTAGCGGGCTGGTGTATGCCCCATTTGCTGTGGCCGTTATACAGTCTATGGTTGAGGCTATGACTCAAGGGCAAGATGAAGGTAATGCAGGGGAACTCGCGGTAAAGTTTCTTCGCAAGCGACTCCTGTGCATTTTCCCCGTATTCCTTTTAGGCTTCATTCCCTCAATTGATGTGACTAGCAACATATCAACGCAGCCTACCGGGGCCTGTGTTGACCCTGGCACTCCATCCCCTCCCAGTCACGTCATCAATATGGTTGGTAATTTTCAGGGTGCAAATACTAAGGCTCCAGCATTTTGGGCCGGTGTGCACGATGTGTCGAGCGTTGCCACGAATGTGGTCATCGCCTCGATGCCGTGCGCGGAAGATATTGCAGCCATCAACACAAACGTGAATACCGCTAACTTTACCAATCCGCAAGATCGGTTACTTGCAGAGCAATGGGGGAAAAGCTGCCTGGCCCCAGCTTCAGGGCGAGTATCACAAGGGGCAAAGTTTGATGGGACTTGGTGGATAGGGCATCCTGATTTCGTCGCTCAGTACAAGAAGGATGGAAGCGTGGTGCATGTTAACTCCGAGGTCGCTACCGGTCTTGGATTGACTGGTAGTGAGTCTGGCGGACAAACTGTCCTTGGATGCAATCAAGCTTTTGAACACCTAATGAACAGTAGCTTACAGCGACTGAACCAGACAGAAGGGTTCCCAGTCATGCTAAAACAAATGGCAGAGAAGCACAAAATGGCGGAGCAGGACATCGCCAATCGACTCGCCGGTGAAATGATTGGTAGCACCGAACGAGCGATGGGATCTGCATACCAGTTGCCAGGAGGGAAAGTGGTAGTCAGTGACAGTGTTGGCAGTAAAGACAACAATGAGGATTATGAGTCCACTCAGCTTGCTGCTCTATTCATGACATCGGCAGCAAACGTCATGAATGCCCCCGATGCGATCGTCTTTCGCCAATCACTTCCAATTCAAGCATCAGTGGTGCAGATGATAATGCTCATGGTGATCCCCATTATCCTCGTGTTCACAGGGTTTGACATCAAGACCACCCTCACCCTCGCTGGACTGTATTTTGGGGTTGAATTTTTGTCCGCCATTGTGTCGTTAGCGACTTGGGTTGGCAGTCTCGTGGATGTGATTTTTGCCTCTGTATCGACCTCAGGAACGTATGCTAAATCAGCCTCTTTGCAACTTTACACAGTGCTACCAATAGCATGGTTCTTCTTCCTTACCTTGCTCGGTATCAAAGTAATGCCAGGATTAGATGGCCATGCAAATAATTTTGGTGGTGTCGCTGGAAATGTTGTTAAGCTCGCAGCCCTTGCTAAAGGGGGAGCTGGCGCTGTAGCAAAAGTAGGTGCATCTACGATGGGTAAGTAAAACTGATAATTGAGATACAAAAAGGGCCTCTGCAGAGGCCCTTTTTATTTGGCTATTCAGTTCAATAGAATGTTGAGTCATCATCATTTACTGCGCCAAGAAATGCGTCTTCTCGATTTTGCGCTGCTTTTGCATCCGCCTCTTCCTTGCTAGCTCGTCCGCCGTACAGCATCGAGAATGCAGTAACAGCACCAATCACAATTGCCAAAACGGGGACTCGGAAAATCAAAAAAAACATAGTGAAGCCAACGCCAAATATTGCAGGGTAGAACATGAACGCCCCGCCTTGGACAACAGAGGACCAATAAAGAAGGTCGTACACCCACCATACAATGAGGCCTAGTACCAAGATCGTGGCCAATGGGAATTTTCCATTGAGTAGCGGCCAGTTTAAAAAACTGCATAGTGAGGCAATTGCCGCCAAGCTAAGCAGCATCACACAACCGATGAACAGCCATATTTCAATATCAGGCATCTGGTCTGTGACCGCGAACAACCCGAAGAACAAGTGAACTTGCTTCATCCCGGCAGTCGAGAATGGGGAGACTGGTACCTGCAATGCACCATGGATGAGTTCAAAAACCACATATGCAGTTGCTAACATTCCATTCGCAGGCCATAGATTACGGGATTTGCTATCAACAAATACCAGCAGTTTTTTGCAGAGCACATTCAACATAATTCCCTCCTGTTTTTTATCTCCGTTGGCAACTGTGCGCAACGCTGCATGACCGACAGATACCTTTGTGGGCAGCAAAAATTTTTATGATTTCACCTCCCTGCGCTCGCCGAGCCAGTTCCACGTATTGAGCAATTTCAGAGTACAACTGAGCGTCCGATCCTAAAGTGATATTTTGACGGTCGCCTTTAGTGACAATAACGGCTCTATGGATAGGCATATGAGCTCTGGCGGCGAGAACAGATGCCTTGAGTTGCACAATATCTGAGAGGTAAATCCGGTTCATTCTGCTTTTGTATTCGACCATAACATTCTCAGCATTGGCTGTGCGAATTATGAAGTCTGGCTTGGCTGAGATCCCATACTTGTGGTTTACAAAACGATGCGAATTTCGTCCCTTATCGGCATAAATCACCTCTCCATCAATGCCTAGCGGAGATGGTTTCTTGACAGATTGGCGCCGTAACACATAGATAACTGTGATGACGATCAGGACAAGCACAAGAGTAGTCACTTCGACTCCTTCCGTATCAGAACCATACGGGCAAACAACAGGACAAATGAGCGAATTCCAGAACGAGCAAAGGGGATGGGTGAGACTATCCTGATTGCAAGTGGGGATAATGCATAGTAAACAGCGATAACAAATCTCCCGGCTCTACGTGGTTTGAGTTGGCTGTCTCGCCAATCCCTCAACTGCTGTGTTACCAGGTGGTCAGGTCCCAGTGCGTAGCTGGCTACAAAGCAACGGCGATCTTGTTCTTGGTGCTCACAAACCGCTGTAGTCAGGTTGTCATGGCTAGCTGTTCCAGATTTTGCCTTCATTTTTCCGTAGGCATTTGGTTGAACGCCATTTTCTTGCAGGCTTCCTCCATGCGGACACCAAGCCATTTTCCCAATTTTGCTGGCGCTTATAATTTTTGTTTTTGTACTCACCTAGATACCTCACTTCCAAAAGCTATCCCATAAAAACCATTCTAACTTAGGAACAATGAATGCAAGTTACGAGAGAATCTGCTGATTCGCCGCTGGTGGACTAGCCAACCATTGTTTGAGCTGGAGCTGGCCGGTGCTTGCCCGGTCGCCGTGGCGGGTGACCCCCTGCCAGTTGGCCAGCATCGGGAGCGTGTGTTGGCCGGTGCCCGCCGCGCTGCCGGTGATCTGCAGCTGCCCGCTTGGTCGCCGCCGTGGTGAGTAACCCCCTGCCGGTTGGCCAGCATCGGGATCAGGTGTTGGACGGTGCAGGGGAATTGTTGCTCTATCGCGGCTATTGTTTTCTGCTAGTGGTACACCGTCATGTCCCCAGGGGGTTGAAAAATGTCGATTAACGTGCGAAATTGGTATCTAACTACTGCTTAGTAGCATAGGTGGCCAAGGGGTTAACCAAGTCACCCTGTCTTTTGACAGATCCCAACGTCCAATTTCCTGATTGTGGGTACACCAAACTGCTTTTTTAGTGGTTTTGTGTGCCCACAATGCTTAGAGGAAGCATTTTGGACTTAACCCATCTTGGTGAATTCCCGCCATTCTGACCTGCTACACATTAGCAGGTGACAGATCTCAAGCTATAACCATCAAAACTCCCAACCTGAACGTATAAGTTCAAGCTCCTGTACTCTGGGGGCTTTACTAAACCGCACGCCAACCTCTTCGATTCTTCACGCCAATATCCAACCGTTATTGGCATGAAGAATTTCAGGCGATCCGCCTGGATTGCTAGCACGTGTAACCAGCTAGCGGCCATTTGGCGCACGAGGTTAAACCAAACCACCCGGTTACGTTCATTTAACTAGGCTACGGCCAGCTTTTAAGGATAGACAGATGGAATCTCTCATCATTCTTGGCTTCTTCGGCATCATGGTTTTTGCGTTTATCAGAGGTATGAAAGAGCAGTTGCTCAAGAATACCGAAGATGACAGACGTGAACTTGAGAAGCATAGAAAAACCGCAATGATGACTGAGGCCGCCAAGTTAGCAGCCGAAGTGATCAAAGGTGAGTTAAAGGAACAGCTTGATAATGTGAGATTTAACGCCGCAGTAAATGCGGCTGTTGAAAGTCACCTTCGTGAAGCAGGAGTGGCCGGCACTACACCGCGCCCTCAAGGAGTTAAACCCCAACCACCAAAGCAACACTGGAGAGCTCATGCTGCTCAAACAGCTCGAGGTGTGACACCAGAGCCGACTATGCAAGCAGAGCAAGCCGAACAAGTTTCACAATCCGATCAACATGAGCAGTACGAACAATATGCACAGTCCGAGCTGGATACAGAGCAAGGTTACACTGCCGCCGCTTACAACAGAGATCAAGATTTCCCTCAACACCATCCACTGTGATGAAGGAGGCTGCGCAAGCAGCCTCTTCTCACTATCAATAAAGCGAGTCCTGTCAGGTAAACATGTTTTTCCTGAGTTGATTTGCCTACCGGCAAAGAGCGATAGGGGTTTCAAGTCGCAGGCTTATAGCCACCCAACATCAACCACATAGGACGTTAGTCTATGAAAACAAACAATAGGAAGAATGAGGTGTCTCTCAGCGGTTATGTCAGCTGGGTGGGCATCAAATTAAGCCAATATGGCTACTACGGAGCAGTGGTCATCGCAATTGACGATGGCTACCGAGACGTTAAAAACAACAATGCTTGGGTTGATCGGACTCAGTTCATTAAACTTGAGATATCGGAGAAGAAGGATCCGCAGTTATCTGTCGGCGATTTTTTAGACGTATCCGCAAAGCTCACTTTTGAACAGGGCACGGGTGAAAACCAATACTCAGGAATCAAAGTGAGGGTTAATAAGATCAACATTCACTTCACGAAGGAAGAACTTGCCTTCTTGAAGCAATCGGGACATGCAGGACATCCTCAACAACAGCAATCGCGATCCCAACCGCAGCAGCCCCAACCCAGAGGCGACTATCCGCCACATGAGAGCCAGCAGAATGGGTACCCCACTCAGCCTCAGCCACAAGCACCACATGGTGGCAAGATGAATGGGCGCTCTACTCAGCAACCGCAACAGCAACCATATGGCGGCCGACGCAGCTAATACCTAACCAGCCCTTTGGGCAACACCAACCAACCCCGCCTTGCCGGGGTTTTTTTATATTTGGAGATAACCATGACCACTCGTTCTGCAGCGGAAATCCTCGGCGTTGACAAAACCGAAGTAGAAAACACCATCATTGACGTACTTTTTAAAGCATCGATTGTTGAAGGACGGGTTCCTTCTGAGATTGATCTGAAAAGAGTCATCCGATTCATTGAGCGAACCCAGTTAAACCCATTTGATGGGACAATGTTCGTCCGTTGGAATGAGTTTGGGGAGGTTGAGCCAGGCCTACGAGTTGATGGGTGGCTTCAGCTTGCAAAGCAGGGAGGGGTGAAAGAGATAGTGCAGAGCTACTCTGATAACTTTATCAAATACCCTGAGTTTAGAAATGACGTTCGTGGTCACGAGTGGATTGAAACAATTCTAGTGACAACAGAAGGTGGCCGTTACGTACACCGTGAGTATCTCGCTGAAAACTTCTATACAACCAAAGTATGGATGGAGATGCCAAACCGCTCGCTAGGGCATAAGTCAACGTGTCAAACCATCCGGCTGTTTACTGGTGTTTATGCCGCCGATGAATGGCAAAAAACCGTGAGCCCAACTGAAGGAGGGCTGACAGTCTTAGTTGACAATGGTGCGGCTGATACTGAGCTGGAAACAGCAGCAGTTGCACCAGCTGTTAAAACAGAAACTACTGCAGCGACACTTGAGGTTGAGGCAGTCGTTGAAATCGAAACTACAGCTCCAGAAAAACCAGAGTTGGTAGTGGAGACTCAGGAGACAGTTCCTGCGTCAGTCGAACCGATCATTGAGGACTCCGCCAGCGTATCAACGGCAGTTGTCAAAGAGGAAACACCGACAGTAGCTGAGATAGCTGAGGAAAATGTGTCGGAACCAATGATGCAGAACCATCTACCGGTCACTTTAGAGGAGATCATTCAATACCCATGGGGTGGTCATCTTCCTTCAGCAAAGATGCGCGGTGATGTTCGAGTTGGCTTTACCCGGGCAGCTGAACAAAACGCTTGGGTGGCCATTCGTGGTTACTTCGCAAATAGCCTATCCATGAGTGATGAAGATCGCGAATGGACACTAAAAGCTTTGGATCAGATGGAGAATGTAATCAATGGACGTAAGTGAAGATCTATTGGTCCGTCGTGGACTACGAGCTTTATAACTACAAGAGAGGGGGCCTAATGGTCCCCTGTCTTTTGTTGAGAGAGCTTTACGGTTAGTCCAACAACAATCGAAGAATCGCTTTCCAGCGAGCACGCGATCAGGCCTGCAAATCGCGCCAGAGGCCAACACCAATACGGGCAAGCAGCCCAAACCAACAGCTACAGGAAACTGAGGAGTTTTGGCCTTCTCATGCTCCATGTGGATGGAGGCAACATGTTATTTTGGCAACGAGATTTGTTTGATGTGGATCGGGACGTGATTTCGTTCCAGGACCATCAAAAAACTAAGCGAGAAAGGAAAAGGAAAACCAAGGAGGTCGATGCCACCCATCTGAGTGAAAGCCTGCTTCCATGGCTTTTTCCTGAAGACTACCCCGAGCTACAGGATGCTATCGCAGCATCGATGTTCACATGGACAGAAGAGGACATAGTGAAATTATGTAGCGCGGTGCTAAATGATGCGATTTATGCACTTAGCTCACCGAAATGCGGCACAGAGTTAAGAGATATGGCCACCGAGTGGCTATTCAGACAAGCTTTGGTACCGTTTAGCTTCCAGCATTGCTGTATTGCGTTGGGTGTAAACCCGGAGCGCATGCTTGCTGGGGTATTTCGGCAAGTAATTCAACGGCGCAGAGAGCTGCGGCGTAGCCAGAAACTCAGCTACAAGGAGCATGTGCTTCTTCAGTGGTTGGAATGTCAAGGTTGGATTGATGAGGTGGCGTCAATGGCCATGACAATTGCAGATGATGGTTGGGAGTTTAATCCTACAGCTATCATCGCTCACTATGAGAGGCAATTCGAAAACTCATCCAACTATCTATACTAGACACTTCGTAATAAATAGGGGGCTTCGGCCCCCTTCCTTCAGCCTCATTTCCACACCCGTTCACCGATTATTATTCTCGTACAAAACGCCCGAGCAGATAGCCGTTATTTTTCTTCAGCCAGAATACAGACCCGTTCTACCTGAGCCATAACCAATGGCTCAGGTAGGCCCAGTTGCATCATTTTCAATCGCCGTAAGCTACCAGCAAAGGAGATAAATCATGTGTTTTGATGAAGCTTTTGTATTTTTTGATGTTTCCTCTGGCGCTTTCCACTTCGCTAGCGGGGTTTGTGAATTCGCTGTGGGAGAGGCCCCCGAATGGCATGTGCTGGTTAAAAGATTGGATGAGTTTTCAGCTATGGCAAGGCGGGACTGGAGGCGGACTTACGTGATCCTGCCAACAGAAATTAAGGCGTTAGGGCGATTAAGAGCAGCGTTAAGTCATCACTTATTTGGCCCAAACGAGCTGCCGCCAGCGGTCATTTATTCCGATTTGTATGCCAAGAATCGGAGGCTGATGCCTCCTCTGTTTCGCAAGCTGCTTCTTGGTGACGGTAACAGTGTTGCCCGGGAAGTTGACTTGCTACGTGGGGCACAGCAGCGAGAGCTGTTGTATGGCCTACATGATTTGGAAATGCAGGGATACCGTAACTTTGGGGGACTTCCTTACGGGCGCTTGGATATGTGCATTCTGGGGCTGTTTAGCAGTGTTGTATTGGTTGGCGAACTCGACGATAGGGATAAGCGGCTAATAGAAATGGCATTGCTTACCGGCTTATCAGTGACGCGATTAAAGTGTGATGAAGGACATGAATATGTACCTACTTAAAAAAACCTTCAATACGGACTTTTTTACAGTTCAGGAAGTGCAGCCTGAAGATGTAGACACGTGGCTTCAGAATGGTGTTTCACTATTTTCATCCGAGATACATGCATCTTATGCAAATACATTACTGGGAACAATTGCGGCCCCAGATTGGGTACCGAACTACCGTCAGTATGGTTCAATTCTTTCGCTGGATTACCCATTTTTCCGTGCGAACGATGAGGCTACATTCAATCATGCCTGGCTGAAGATCATGGCGTCGGAGGCAAGGCTTAGGGCAATTCAAAAGCTCACCTTTGTGGATGATTTGTTTTTCAGCGTATCGACGCTTGTGGCTCCCCCCCCGGCACCTTGGGCATGCCTGGTTGATCATCAACGGCAGACAGTTATTGTCGTGGATAGAACTGGCCAAGTGTTTGGCGGGAGTGAGCAGTCCATTCTCAATACGTTAAAGCACCGATACTCATTCGAGAGGGAGCTGCTATTCCGGAATAATCGTCATCTGGAGATGAT
The DNA here is from genome assembly GCF_027706025.1 of Aeromonas sp. Y311-2. Lineage (NCBI taxonomy): Bacteria > Pseudomonadati > Pseudomonadota > Gammaproteobacteria > Aeromonadales > Aeromonadaceae > Aeromonas > Aeromonas sp. Y311-2. Next base: position 28,612 of record NZ_JAPDCL010000013.1, read on the forward strand.
TGAGGTGAACCTAGGCCTTAAGAAGAGGCTGTGATTCTGGTGTACTAGATGCACTCCCTTTATGATGTGCTGCAAGCTGGCTTGTATCCTCGAGATAGGGGGGCGCCAGCTTGTTACAATCAACAGCTCAAAGGGGAGCCAGATGCAAGTGGAAAAAGAAAAAAAACGTGAATACACCCCTAGAACAATTATGACCTTGGCTAAGAGGCTTAGTAGCCTAACTTTGCGCAAAGAGCTACTGTCATTGCTCCAGAGTTATATCGAAGAGGAAGAGCTGATCATTTTGCAGGAGGAGGAAAGTCGATTAGCTAAGGAGGCAAAAATGAATGCTCTCTTGCAGAGCATGGAAGAGGCCGGAATTGATATCACCGAACTTGCGAGTGCGGCTAATCAGAAAGCCAAAAACACTGGGCGAAGAGGGGCGCGCAAACCGAGACAACAAAAAGGATCCGCTGACTCAACCTTGCCAGACGTACAGAAAAACTGATATCGTTTAGACGCCCTGGGGGATGGATCGTTAATTCGATTACAGGGCGTATTCATCCCCAGCTTCCAATCTTTCGGCTTTCTGCCGCAACAAAAAACCTGCGATCTATTTTCCTCATAAGCCCGTGATGGCTGATTCTGCATGTCTGTTCGCCGCCAATATTCCGGCGTCAGCGCACATGCAGAAACAGCCCTCTGGCTGTCTATGGCGCTCAGGTCTGCAAACGCCACTCGTGACCAACCCCAACGTGAGCTAATGCTCAACAACAACCGCCTTAACAGGTATGTATTAATGAGGATTTTTCTATGTCCAATGTGAACTACCTTCCACCGCGCCCACTTCGGCAACTGCTGACAAAGCAGTGCCAGCTCAGTGGGATCGACTCTGTTGATGTGCTGCTTTATGCAGTCATCGGAGAGTGGTTGTGTCGCCGTTATGGCGATATAGACAATTGGAGTCTGCCAGATGAGGCAGTTACTTGGCTTGCGGCCGAATCGGGCTTTAAAGAAGATCAGCGAGTGAAGGCGACTTATGTCGCAAACCTCATTTGCGATTATCACGCCGGCCGAAAATCAATAGCATGTCCGATTTTCACGATCACTTGTGATTGTGGACGGCAGGTAAGCCGTAAAGGACAAGAGTCACACCGCTACCCGATGTACCGGTGTTCCTGTGGCCGCAGTTGCGGTTATCACAAGGGGGACGGGTGGCCACTGGGATTAATGGCCGATGCTGATGCACGGCGTTGGCGAGGGATCTTGCACCAAGTTTACGATGTTCTATGTAAATATTGGCGCATAGACAATAAGCGGGGCTATGAGAAATTAGCCAAATTACTAGGAGTTCCCCTACATCAATGCCATTTCAGCTTGGTTGTTGATGTGCCGAGGGCACAAGAAATCCGTAAACTCATGCTGGAGGAAATTGAACGCCTGCAACGTGAAGGCCAGGTCACATCCCGGCAGTTACCTATGGTCTTACCAAGTCAGTTGTGATACCTGCCATATAAAACCAAGCACGTAACCCATAAACCCAAGCGGGAGCCATCCCGCATGGGGATGGCTCCGTTTCAAGGAGCATTTATGAATAATGAAACACGTAGTCTGTGCCTTACTGAGGTGCGTCATGCTCAGAATGGTGGGTCTGCCAAAGACTCCCAGGGCATTGCGGAGGAGCAGGTTGAAGCCGAGCTAGCTCGGTTCTTCAAGCAACAAATAGAAGATGGTTATCTGTTAGCTGAGGATATTCCGCTTCAATTGGCTCGCTACGGACTAATGGAACCACTCCAATTTTCTGACGAAATACGCGAGCGTATTGCACTCGCTGCAGAAGACCGGTGAGTAAGGTCTAACTAAAAACCGAGAGGGTTCCGGCCCTCTCGGGGCCGTGAACCCATTTGTCAGTGGGGATGTCATGGACATTTTTTTGCACTTTTTAAGATGGGTTGTTCAACTGATTAGCCCAGATGATAAGAAAACAATCCTTGCCATCGGAGAAGACCTACGCAAAGTTGCGATCACGTCTATTGGTGTCGGCCTAGTTGGATGGGCGGTGTCAGGGGACACGATAACTGTGACTGAAGCCAGTGTCTTGGTTGTCATTGGCCTAGTGTTATGGATATATGGTATAATTTTAACCAAGTTCAGCAACTCATAGGAGCTGATATGACACTCGTTATCGGTATGTTGGGGTTGCTTGCTTTTTTTACCATAGTGACTTTTGGTAGCTTGTATCTGTATCAAGAGAAACATAAGGGAAAAAAGCACCACCGCCAGTAGAAGACGGCAATAAGGTGAAAAAAGACAGATAAAATGTCTTTTGAATAGTGTGGGTGATTTGCTCACAATAAACCCTCCTGGAGCTTAGTGCTCCCGGGGGGTTTTATTTATAAGTCTGTGCACTTGCTTTTGGGGTTTTGTTATGAAAAAAAACTTTACTGCATACGTTATAGCTGTCGCGCTGGTTTTTTCGTTATTTTACCTATTACCTTATGCCGTCAAGATGAGCTCCCGATGGGAGAGTCGAACCAATCCGACAAAAAATACGTCTGTAGTGCTAGACGATGGACGTGAAGTGTCAGGTGATTTTTTTGTTGATTGGAGTGGTGATTACGTTCTTATTACTGATAATGGACAGCTGCATTTTAATACATTCCGTTCGATGAGTGTTCCAAAGTCAGAAGCATCAAAGTCGCCTCCATGGAGGCTGTTCTTTTTCCCCGGTCTGTTGATGGCACTTTATTGTGTCGCTATTTTCCCCATAATGGCGATGATGAAACCTCGGGGGTAAGTATTCCAATACTGATTGATATGAGAGAGCTTCATGTCTGTAACGGATGCAAGCACTCTCATTGCCAACCATAAGACCTTTCTATATTCTGTCATTGTCCTCGGTGCCCAGAGGGGGACAGGCCAGTAGGCTCGGCACCAACCTCCAACCTCCAACCTCCGGCTTATGGCGCCCCCCTACCCGATCTACCTCTACCCGATCTACCCCAAGCCCGTGATGGCTGATTCTGCATGTCTGTTCACCGGCAATAGCTGGCGTCAGCGCACATGCAGAAACAGCCCCTGGCTGTCTATGGCGCCCCGATCTGCAAGCGCCACTCGCGATCAACATCAACCCGGGCATCTGCCCGAACTCTAACTCGCCCGTTCAGGGCCACAGGATATTCAACATGCTGTTAAATAAATCCCATGTGCGGCAATGCCCACACTTTCGTGAGGATCTGCTCGGTCGAGAGCCTAATGCCTCAATGGAACAATTCCTTGCAATGTTCAAGGAGGATGAGCAGACAGAGATAGACTTTCATCACCTCATGGATGTGATGGAGGGGTACATCCTGTCACTTAGGATGGAGGTCATGCGACAGCTGATCCAGGAAAATTCTGGTAATGGCCTAGGGCTGGAGCTCCAGAAAAAGGGGAAAGAACTTGCCGTAATTCTGCCTGAGCCATCGGCTCGAGGTGGGGTGCGAGTATCCTACTACAGCATTAACGGCCCCCTCTACCACGAAGTTTTTGACACCGTTGAAGGTGCAATACTAGCGGCAATTCAGTCTGGATATCGGTCTCGGCATCCTGGTGCTCTTGATCGGTTGACCGATTTACCCTCTTGGCGCCGAGGTGTGTTGTGGACCACCTTGCTATACAGGACTCGCGGTAATCCAACCCAGTTCTTGAAAGACAACCCCGGCTATCTCGATAGCTAATGATATTGCCCCCTTCACACTGGGGGCTAATGGTGCTTGGTCTGTAATGCATCACCAGTGACCCCCTACCAATCCGCCCATCTCGGGCCACCCCATTAAGGAAATTATATGGACAACTTTGACCTCTTTACTGGTCTTGATGATTTTGACAACCACGAATATACCGTCAGAAACCCAGTTCTCGACACAGCTCCGGTGTTGAGCATTTACAAAGGTGACAAGTGGGACCGTATCAGGGAAACGTTGACCCTGAATGACGACCTTCAAGCAGCACTTAGTGAAACAACAGGCCTACCCTTATCCGATATGATCGCCGAGTCTGTGCAGGCATTTCGCCAAGCATTGCTTGATGGTTATACCTTTGCTCTAGCACTAAGCGGAGGCAAGGATTCGACAGCAACTCTTCACCTGATGTTGTTTGCCTTGGTTGGATTGATCCGGGAGGGCCGGCGTAACGATATTTCGGCCTACCATTGGATCAGCCACACAGACACCCAGGTTGAAAATCCTGAAGTTCGCTACCTTGCCGATCGGCAACTTGCGGCCATTCAGGAACTCATTAATCAAGAGTCACTCCCCCTGACGATCGTGGTTGGAAAACCTAATCTTGCATCATCTTGGACAGGAAGGGTTCTTACAGGTCGGGGATTACCATCTTACATCACCTCAAACGCCGCTCAGTGCTCGATTGACCTAAAGGTGTCAACCGGGAACAGAGTGAAGTCGATGATGCTGAAGCGCATACCTAAAGATATGCGTGAAAAAGTCTGTTTGGTATTGGGCTCTCGAGATGCAGAAAGTACCGCTCGGGCCGGCAACATTGCTCGTAGAGGGGGACTGGCAACCGCCCCAGTGAAAACAACGGGAGGTTGGGAGCTTTATCCCATTAAGCATTGGGCGCAAGGTGATGTGTGGGAGCTGTTGATGTCCACCGGAAATGATGCGTCTGTGCATCTGCCATTACCGAGTTATCAGGCCAATAACAAGGAGCTGGCTGAGCTTTATCGTGACGCGACAGGGGAATGTATCTGGAGTGCTAGCGAAAAGAAGGCTTCTGACGCTTGCGGAGCACGCACCGGTTGTTGGTGTTGCCTTCGTGGCGGCGGAAGCGATAAAAGCATGGAGAACATGCTCTACGAGGAAGTAAACGGTGAGCGAGTCATTGTGCCTCGTTATGCATACATGCTTCAACTCAACCGCATCCAACGTCTATTGGCCGTAAAGCAATGGTCTTGGGAGGACAGACATCCTGTAGGTAGGACAATCTATGCCGGAGGTTTCATTAAGATCCAGCCCGACGTGTTTTCGCCGCGTTTTCTGGCGAGACTGCTGCGCCTATGCTGCTCTGCTGATTATTTGGAGCAGCAGAGAGCAGAGGAGCTGGAGTTGAAACTGCTCTTAGGTGAGGTAGAAGACAGTGAGTTCAATCGCCGCATGTCATCGCCACAATTTCGCATTGTGTCGCCAGAGCAGTTGCTACATGTGAGCTGGTTGTGGGATTTTCACTGCTTCCACGAAACTCCCTTTCAGGCGATCGAGATTTATCGTAGCGTCTGGGAGGATGGTGAGATTGAGCTACTGACAGAGGAGGAGCTTGCTCATCCGGTGCCAGCAAGCAAAATCCCGCCTGAGTTTTGGCTTAAGGTGCCCAATTTGAAGTGGGGGACATCGGAACTCACTGATGGGCTATCTGACCCAATGTTACAGTCGGTCTATTTCGATGGCCAAGGTGATGGGCGTGCAGCTACTGCTGTTCAAACTCATGATGGTTATCGAACAATCGGGCCTGTTGAAACGGCAAAGCAGCTGAGCGTAGATAGCGAAGTTGCCAGCTGGATCATCTGGGAGGAATATGACCGAATGAGGGGGTCAGCTCAATCCGGGGAGATGACCAACACAGCAGCCGTTCTCTATCTGCTTAGGCTTGGTGTGGTCCAAATCACACCTAGCAAAATAGCTGATATGCATTCTATGGCTCAGAGGGGCCAAAGAATGCGGGAGATGGGGTTATCGGGTGACCAATCACTATTTAGCATTTTTTGCCGTAGTGACTTGGAGATCCTTACTACCCCACAATACCGATTGGTAGTTCAGGATGAATGCCGGCGCCATGAACTTAAGCATCTAGCCAAAATACGGCAAATGCGTAGGTTGTTATGGATCGGTTTTACACTGGCTTACCATCGGTACCACAAGACGCCATTTTGGGCTGATGTGGAACATGCCTTGCTTATCGAGGAAGAGCTTGATACACACAAAAAGGCCAAGAGAACCGGCTTTCATCTTGAGTGTCTACTTTCATCTGTGATAGCGACAAGGGTTGGTCGACTGACATCTGATGGTGTTAACTCATCATCGTTGCAACTAGAGAGGCGATGGAAAAGGCAGCTATCTGCAGAGCTATCCTTACTGACAGGTAAGCTCGGGACTCTGGTTCGATTGCATCTTGATACTGAGCTGTGCAGAGTCCAGAAGCAGTTAGAGACGGGGAGGGGATTTCCTACATCCTCAGCTATTGGTGAAGTTGCGTTCCCAAACCCACTTCATTCTCGAGTTGTTCAGATGGTAAAAGTTGCCAGGAGATTAGTAGGGGCTGCCCCGACTACACATGACAACATAGTCTACTTATCCGGCCGCTCACGACGGCCTGGTGTTAGTTGTGAAGAACAACTAATGCTCGCAATGTGACTCAATCCAAAGCCACCGTTTTTCACGGTGGCTTTTTATTTTTTAGGATTTAACGATACAACACCTATGTTGATGAGGGTCCGCAAGATCGATTCTTGACCCAACGTCAGGTTCGTCAGCCGTGTTAGCGTCCAACAAGATGTACTCTGCTTTATGACCAAATCATGGCCACCATTCGAACGCACATGCATTAGAAATACCCCTTTGCGCTTTGTGTTACTCCAATGGACCGTTATGCCTGGAAGATGCGTCCACCAGACGAAGGGGGCTTGGCGAGAGCCGATCGTATGAATGTTCATTTAGACCTCTTCAGCTGAAAGCTTATGCGAGTTCATTATTGGCCATCATTGAGGTATGCAAGGGGAGTCGATGCGAATCTGAGCTATTGCGCTCTTATAGGTGACTCGATAAACTGGCTTCGTCCCCGGTGCCTCTTTGTTAGGGGGCTGCCCCTGTGGCGTGGCACCAACTTCCAATATCACGGCATTCGCCGTATCTCACAGTTCCTGTGCTCAACCACAAAAGCCTGAATGGCTGATTCTGCATGTCTGTTCACCGGCAATATTCCGGCGTCAGCGCACATGCAGAAACAGCCCCTGGCTGTCTATGGCGCCCCGATCTGCAAGCGCCACTCGCGATCAACACCAACCCGGGCATAGCCCAACTTTAAAGGGACCTAAAAACATGGCCACTATATGTTCTATCCAAAGAGCGTGGGAGCAGGGATATCAATCCACTGGCACCATTACCTATGGAACCCATGAACAAGTTATGGAGCGTTATGCATCCCATAGTGTTGCCCTGATCGAGGGCGCATTTATTCGTGGGAGTGGTTTTGAGTATCTGCTTATGACAAAGCCCACTGAATTTACCCAGAACTACTGGATGCTGTTCAGTTTTGAACATCCTGGTTATTGGAATGCTCAGAAGAAACAGTGGGAGCTTGACCCACAATGTGCCACTCGATATCCAGTAATGGATGGCGCAATCAGTCTGCCGAATGACGGCGTGTGGGTGTGCTCTTCTAAACACTCCCCCTTCCTTTTGCAGCTGCAACGAGATGGGATTACCAGCTACTGCCAGCAAGTTTGCGGTGGCGGGCAATGTGGAATCAAAGGCCGAGTTTGTCAGATGGGGATCAATTCCGAAACTGAGATGCCGGTCGATATGCAGTGAAAAATCAGCCCTAACGGGCAACACCAACCAAGCCCCGAATTACTGGGGTTTTTCATATGGAGATCAATATGATCATTGTTGATCTGGAGCAGGGAACACCCGCATGGCACCAGTGGAGAGCTGGTGGCATAGGTGCTTCCAATGTCGCATCGGTCATTCAGTGGCCATACGCACATGAAAGCGCTCGTGCCCTCTGGATGATGAAAACAGGTCGTAAGCCGCCCCCCAACTTGGACAACAACTTCTTTGTCAAAAGAGGCCATAACCAAGAGCCACTAGCTCGGTTAGCGTTTGAACGCTGGCTTGCGTCAAATGGTAACTCTGATCTGGTCATCCCTGTGTGTGGACAGCATGATAGTTATCCATTCATGCGGGTTTCCTTTGATGGGCTGATGAGTGATGGCACACCGGTTGAACTAAAAGTGCCAGCATGGGAGACATTCGAACTTGTGCTGAAAGATAGGCGTAAGTCAGAAGCTTATCTGCGCTACTTGCCGCAAGTTCAGGATCAATTGTTGGTTACCGGGGCCAAGATGGGCTACTTGGCGTTTTATCGCGCCTATGACCGAAAGCTCATTGTTTTCAGCATCAATCGTGATGAAGAGATGATTGAGTTGTTGGTGGAGCGACAAAAGTGGTGGTGGGATTTGGTCGAACGAGATCAAGCTCCGCCGATTACTGAGCTCGACTACTTTGAACCCGAAACACCAGAAAGCCAAGAGGTATGGACACAGACGGCAGCAGAGCTGCAGCAAGTGTGGCGAGACGTATCCTCGATAAAACCGAAGGTAGATGAGGCTAAAGCTCAAGAGGCTTTACTCAAAAAAACCTTGAGGGAAATGATGGGGAGTCACATCAAGGCAGAGTATGCCGGGGTGAGACTGACCTCATCTTTGAGGCAAGGAGCAATTGATTACGGTCAATGGATCGCAGAGGTGAAAAAACAAAACCCCCACATCCGTTTGCCAGATATCGAGCTGTTCAGAAAACCATCGTCGGAGAGTATTCGGGTCACACCGATCCAATACAATGGGGATGGTGCTGCTGCATCCTTATCTCTCGAGTTTTTTTAACCCTTGAAGCCCTCGCATTGCGGGGGCTTCTTTACATTCCATTGTTGAAGTAATAACCTTTCTTCGTCCTCGGCACCTTCGGGGGGGGACAAGCCAATAGGCTGGTGCCAACCTCCAATCATAGGCCGATGCCGTACACCTACCCCTGATCTACCCCCTCACTCCAAGCTCTCAATGGCTGATTCTGCATGTTCGTTCACCGGTAATACTCCGGCGTCAGCGCACATGCAGAAACAGCCCCTGGCTGTCTATGGCGCCCCGATCTGCAAGCGCCACTCGCGATCAACACAAACCCGGGTACCAACCCAACACCAATCTACCCACTATGGGCAAGGATCACACTATGCTGACCACCTATTTCAAGGCTGAGCTGAAGGAGCAAGGCTTTGTAGATATGGACATTCAATACTCACTGTCATACTGCCAAGGGGATGGAGTAGCGTTCAGTGGTAACTTACTCAACAGAGTAAGTCTGAACAAATTGCTTCCGAGACTGATCGGAGAGTTGGCTACCACCAATGAACTCGAGCAGATGGCAGCAACCCTCATGGATTACCGACGATACGAGGTTTTGTGTATCGAGCGAAATGACCATCGTTATAGCCATGAGTACACCATGTTTTTATCAAATTCAGTGGAGTTTTCTGGACTGATAGACGATATGGATGACCAGGCCGGTGCGGGTGTTACCCCCGAGGTGCTGGCTCGTTGGGATAGTCTCTGGATGACCTTTGTGACCAGGCTAAGCGCTGACATAGTTCGAGTCTCTAAACAGCTGCGTGATCATGGCTACGCAATCATCGAGAACTCCTCACGGGAGGATAACGTCATTCGAGAGTTTCGTACTCGTGACTGGGTTGTTCAATTCCGGGAGACGCCTGTCGACCTTTGCGATTTTCGTGACTGGACGCCTGAAGAGATCAAGGCGTTGGTTGATGGAAACTCGCGCCTAGTGAATTTGTTGGCGGTTGTAAAAACGGAGGATGGCACTCAGCTCGCGGGGGAAGCTATCTCTGGGGTTGGCTATCTGACAACAGATAAAACATACGGTGGCATGTTTCGGCCGTTATGTAGCCAAGCAATCAAAGAGGCTAGGCAATACGCAGGGCGCTTGCTTCGCTCTCTAACCCCAATCTCGACAGCTGCTTAATTGCACTGCGTCTTACCAATCATGCCTCATCTAAATGATGGGGCATTTTTATAATGGTGGATCCAAATGATTAACTCCGTAAAAAAAACACTATCCAATGACACGCAAATGCGTAGTTTTCTGAGAACCTTGAACAGTAACGAAGCCATAGCTCTTAAAGGTGAAATTATGGCTGAGCTTTACTGGTTGAAGCGTAACCCCCAGTGGTTTTCTGGGATTCCACGTAAACACTTCGCTGCATTGCGTAGAGTCGGAAGATTACTCGCAAGGCGTCTTAATACGGGCGTTTTCCCGCCAGAAAGATCGGCTAATGGTTTGATTATTCAGCGCCATAACGAACTGGCGGGAATATATGCCTTTCAATCAAGAATGGAACGTGCGGGTTGGACCAAATTGTGGGGCAATGCGTATCAGTGTCTATGGGAAAAACAGACCACATTACAGGTTTGTAATTACACCGAAGGTGATGTGGTCACGTTGACTGCCTCAGATCAGATGCAATTCAACAGAGAAAAAAACGATCGGTTGAACTGGCTGATTGATAACAATTGAATGCCCCCCCCTCTGATTGAGGGGGGCTTCAGAACCCTATGTCGCACACCAAGGCTGATTCTGCATGTCTGTTCACCGGCCTCCGGCGTCAGCGTACATGCAGAAACAGCCCCTGGCTGTCTATGGCGTCCCGATCTGCAAGCGCCACTCGTGATCAACCTCAACCCGGGTACAACCCACTACTAACAATCAGCCTTTATAGGGCAAAGGATTTTTTATGAACCATGACGAACAAATCTCATTTGAACTGGATGGAAAGATTATCACAGCAAATATTGGATGGGAGGCTGATGCTGACTGGGAATTGTGTGGTTCTATTTCCATTTCAGATCCGGCTCAAGCTAAATTATCCCGTCGGTATCGACCTGAATACGTTGAACTTTATCATCTGGAGTCAACATGGCCGGATGATATTTACCGTCAGTTGCAGATGGAAGGTTTCCTTGGGTGGGAACATGAAATGCCACCCTGTAACAGAGGTGGATGGGGTAGCTTTTACAGTAATGGTCGAGCACTTCATGGTGCTCTTCAAGCAGATCCCAACCGGGCGCCTGAGGCGGCAAATGATATAGGTAAAAGAATGGGGCTCTGTCAGTCTCATATCGAAGGATTTACCAAGATTTTAGTTTTTATCAATGAACTCAAAGGAAAACGGCCTAGCCACTCTGCAAGAGATCATGTCTCCGGCTGGTAATAGACCATATGCCAAAACCAAGGCCGCCCAATGGGCGGCCTTCTTTACATCTAACCAGTATAGCGATATTCTGGTTTTGTCCTCGGTGCTTTGTGGGACCGGCCACGTGAGCCAGCACCAACTTCCAATCCCCCGGCATTCGCCGTATCTCACAGTTTCTGTGCCCAACAACAAAAGCCTTAATGGCTGATTCTGCATGTCTGTTCACCGGTAATACTCCGGCGTCAGCGCACATGCAGAAACAGCCCCTGGCTGTCTATGGCGCCCCGATCTGCAAGCGCCACTCGCGATCAACACCAACCCGGGCATCTGCCCAACCCCAACCAAGCCTGCGAAGCAGGTTTTCAGGAGTTACATATTATGTCTCAGCAAACTTTCATTTCTGGAACTGAATTCGGCCTCTCTGATTCAATCAAGGTGCGTTGCCCTCACGGGAATGCTCATGCGATGAATCCACGGGTGCCACGAAGCAAAGCGCACGTATTTACTTCGACGTTCCTCGAAGATGTACGTCGAATCATGGCTGATCCTGACGGAGACATCATTGTTTCCTATGGTGGTTATGGTTCGGGTAAAACCACCGGGATCATCCAGTTCGCAGCGCGGACACTGTGGCCACTCTATGAAGTGGAGGGGACCCAGGAGACGAGCTTTCAGCTGGATCTGTTGGGTCGAGTAAACCCGGCAACAGGGGAGTTTGTTTCCGGACCACTCCGGGAGGCATTGCTTCACGGCGGGATTTTCTTGCTGAATGAGGCTGATGCCATGCAGCCGGCTGAACTGGTTGCTTTCTATGAGCTGATAACTCACGGCGTTGAGCTTGCGGAGACCGGTGAGTGGTTGGAACCTCACAAGCTGTTTCGTTGTGTGTTTACCTTCAACAACGGCGGGATCACCGGACTCTCCGGCTACCGTGGGACAACTGGCTTGAGCGACGCGTTGATCGACCGCTTCGTGCCATTGGCACCAAGCGAATTGACTGACGATGATCTGCTGACCATCTGCAAAAACAAGATGGCCAGCAAGGCCGCTCAATGGGCCGCGGAGCTCAATACCAACATGCCTGCTGGGCATATTTCTTCAATCGAGGCTCAGTTGCCGAATATGATCCGCGTAATGCGGGATATTAATAATGCTGTAGAACGCTCGCAAATGAACGATTACGCCCTGACTAACGGCGTGGCAATGGACAAGCCGCTATCCATTCGTAGCTTGCTTCGCTGGGTACGAGAGATGCTCAGAACCAGCCCGGCGGTTACCCGCAACCGAGTGAAGAAGACATTTCACGAGGCGTATGCCCATCGGCTGGTGGGCGATGCTGCTACTTACGATGCTGCGATGCACCTTTGCAAAGCAGTATTCGGTGGCACATGGGTGGAGGACTGAAACCATGTTCTTTCGTGTTAACCCTGGCGGAGTGGATGCCGTGTGGAATGAGGTACTGGCAGCATTGGGTGCAGAGGGGGTGAATATTATGCCCTCTACTGTGCAGGGAGATGCTCCTTACTCTTGCAACTTGATCTGCGGCTCACTTCCCTATCGGGGGACTTTCGATAGGGTAACGCCAGAAGAGGCTGTCCTGGTATTGCTCCTGTCATTGTATGGGGGGTATGGCTTGATTGATGGCGAGAATCGTTATTTCCCTGATCTGTCGCTTGCAGAACAAGTGGATATCTTGATGTCACTTGACTTACATGGTGAGCACCAAAAAATACAGGAGGCAATTAAGAAAATCCTAAGCAAACGTAAAGGTTTGTTTGAGATCGATTTTTTTTGACCTTTAACCCCAACCAACCCGGCCACGCGCCGGGTTTTTTTCAGAGGTATTGAGATGAAAACAACCAAGGCGTGTTTGCGTGAAATTCTCAATGCCAGTCTCTGTCATCATGTGGATTTGGTGGCGGAGATTGTAATGAGACAACAACAAGCTGGTGGATCAAATGAGTTCCTTATCGGCGTGACTGGGGAGATCGTGAATATCATCCCCTTGCGCATGGGGTACGAACTATCCGAGATCCCATGGGCAGCTCACCGACCTCTCTACGCTCTTTGCGTAAAAGGCAGAGAAGCAGAGTACACAACCGTTGATGGGCTGAAAGATATCTTGTCCCGTCTCCCCAAGCTGCCTGGTGCTAGTGCAGGAGCGCCGGCGATCATCAAGGCTGTCACTAGGGTGATGGTTGCCCGAACGCTGGAGGCTCACGAACCTCCGTGGCCAAAAGATGATCCCGATTTTTGGCCTCATTGGTCTAGGTATTGTCGCCAGGGCAAGCACCCGACTTTAGGTGCATGGCTTGATATGGCAATAAAAAGACTCCGAGAGAGTTAATACGATCAACGCTGCCACAGTGGCAGCGTTGATTTTTGCGCTTCTAACTGAGATAGTATGAATATGCTCGAACGGCTTATCGAGCACCTTTCTCGGGCCGTAGCTTCCAAACACCCGCCTCCGCGACTCAGCTGTTGCACTATTGCAGTAACTAAAACCCAATAAGTGTATTGCCGTGAGTGCTCCTCGAGCATTCACGGGAATGCTACTTTGTAGCATCAGGCGCCTAGCGATTTATGGCGCACTGCTATTGCAGATCGCAACTTTAACCAGGTCAACAAGACCAACACCACCCTGACGGGAGCTCCCGTTTGGGGCTCCTTGTCCAATTCGAGGATCCCCTTATGTCATCATTCACTGCAATGAACTTCATGGAATTTTTCCAGCGCTATGCTCTGGTGGATTTCAAAGTCACAACTTGGTCGGCGACCAGGAATAATAAACCTCTGGATCTTGGCTTGGAGAATGAAGCCCTAGCGGCTGATGTAGTCCGCCTTGGTTCTAAGTCGGTGTTCGACAAAAAGAAGATCGACTTCCAAAACCGTGCCCGGCAAGAAGGAATTGCTTTGCTTAGCAAAGTGGGTTTCCAGTGTCTCGGTGCATGGGCTGTTCCACGTCATTTTGTTGATGAAGTTGTTGAGGGGCTAGAACTGATGAAGAGTGGCTTCTATGCCAATTTGGATCAGTTACTTCTGAACTACGACGCAGAATGCGATGCTTGGATCAAGCAAGCTGCGGCTACTGTGTCGCTACCCGACTTTGCAGACAGAATTCGCGCTTCGCTTTACGACGTAGATTATGTCCGAAAGCAAGTATCGTTTTCCTTCAGAGTTAACGATGACGTTATCAATAACCCGCTGGGGGATGCGGCAATCGACACCATCTCTGAGATGGCCCGTAATTCTTTGCGGGATTTTCAATATTCAATGAGTAAAGGGCATAAATTCACCCGGAAGTCATTGCGCTATATGACGAGCATCAAAGATAAGCTTCTGCAAATGGTTGTGTTGGATAGTTTTATCCAGCCTGCAATTGACAGTATTGAGGCATTTGAAGCTGCAATCCCTAAACGGCGTGGTGAACAACTTGATGTGAACCAACTCAGTAAGATGATGGGGCTGCTCACGTTGTTGAGTGATCCCCTGTATCTGGAGTCACTCAGAACGGCCAAACTTGAAATCGAAGAGGAAGTGGATGAGCCCCAGGGGGAATCTTCTGATGATTTCTTGGATGAAATGCTTGCTGCGATTAACTCGACGCAGCAAATCGCTGAAGACCTAACTTTTTACTAACAACCAACCCGCCCTCAGGGGCAACACCAACTCACCCCAGGATCGCCCTGGGGTTTCTTTTGGAGAAAATTCATGAAATCAGCTCAAAGCAAGATGCTAACAGTGCAGATCAGGTTAGCGATGATGGCCAATGATTTTGGCCTCAGAACAATCTGGGGTAATTACTCCACGGCGAGTACCTCGCCGGGTGTTGTCTGTATGCCGTATTTCAATGCTGATGACCCAGTGCAGTACGCTGCATCACTGGGATTCGGGATGCATGAAGGGGCCCATCACCGCTACAAATCCCAATACGATAAGTATGTGGAGTCACAATCAACTAAAGGTGGGCATCATCGTTTTGCCCTGAACTTATTCGATGATGGCCGCATAGATCGGATGGCCATGCTGGAGTACCCCGGGCTTAGAGGTGACTATGAAGCCATTGAGCAGTTATTCATTCTCAAGGGCATCCGAAAGGAGGTTACGGAGGATACTCCTGCAATCATGGTTTTACAGACGTACCTGATGTACTACGTTGGTAGCGAACTCCTGAATTACGCAGCTTTGAAGCCGTTTTGGCATCAAGTAAAAGATGTAGCTGCGCAGCGCTTTCCGGCTGGGCTACTGACAAGGTTGGAGATCATCTCTGAAATGGGTGTGCTGACAGCTGATTTTGATGACTGCTGGACAAGTGCGGACCTGTTTCTGGAGGCCATCAAAGATTCCCTAGAGGAGTTACAGAATCAATCAGATTCTGGTGCAGACGACCAATCTGGAGCGGATGCAGATGGCCAATCTGGAGCTGATGCAGATGGCCAATCTGGAGCTGATGCAGACGACCAACCTGGAGCTGATGCAGACGACCAACCTGGAGCGAATGCAGATGGCCAACCTAGAGCGAATGCAGACGACCAACTCGGTACGGATGCAAGCGGTAAGCAAAAAACCAGTGGTACAAAGAATGTGTCAAGCCAAATCAAAGAGCTGCAGCAATGTTTGGATGCGCTTCAAGATGAGGCATCTGGAGTTGAGACATCTGATAAAGGTCGACTACTTTCGTCACTGATTGAAGCCGATGAGCAATATCAAATGGCCACTCCACTGCGCCCACGTTTGGATGGGTTCTGTGATCGCATTGGGAAAAGCTCACAACTCCCCAAGGTGACCGCGGCATCACGCCCACTAACTCAAGCGCTTATGGAGCTTGTTGAAACAGAAACGAACTGTGCTCCTGGCTTAAGTCGTCGAGGGAAACGGTTTGTCACTTCACGATTCAACCGGTTCAAGCAAGGTGATCTGCGGGTGTACCGTAGCAAAGCCCGGAACATTGGTATTGACAGTGCCATATTGGTATCGCTCGATTTGTCTGGGTCAATGATTCTTCCTCAGACAATCGCTAAGAATGCCTGCTTGGCCTTGGCCTTGGCCATAACTGACATCGATGGCGCAGTTGTTGGAGTTCAATCCTTTGGAGGGCGGAATTTAGACCTGCTTCGGTTTGGTGAAGATCCTGCTGCAGTTAGTTGTCGCTTTGATGAGGCTTATGCTGATGGGGGAACCCCCATGAGAGAAGGTCTTAGCAATGCATTCTTGGCTCTTCTGCCTGAGGCTGCGGAGCGTAAGAGTGTCATCGTCATCACGGATGGTGAACCAGACAACGATTGCTCGGATACTTTCAACTTGCTGCGTCACTACGGGATGGACGTGTTCGGCATATACATTGGTCAATATGCTAATGGGAAAAAAGCCATGGACCGCTATTTCAAGCCAGGAAACTGGATTGCAGTAGTGGATGTGATCGGTTTAAAACGTGAACTTTTCAATCTTGCCAAAAACACTATATTGGCTTCATAGGACGCCCCCCTTCTCCGGAAGGGGGCATTTAGAACACTGAGCAATGCACGCCATTGCTGAGTGTTTGCAATATGCAAACGCCAGCCCGCTCCCCCTGCAACCGGGCGAAATGGGGAACACCAACCACATGGAGAATAAACATGAACTATGACATCGATGCCGATGATTTAGCGGCATACCTCAGTGACAACAGGCTATGGGTCGAGGCGTATAGAAGCCTCAACCTATTTGGTGAGGCTTCCCATGGGTTCATACCTGGGAAAAAAGCACCAAAAGTCTCATGCCCGCGTCATGGCGGGAGAAGTGGAGAGGCGTTCGGCCTTATCGCTCGTGGAGATTTAGACAGTGAAAGAACCGGTGTTGGCGTATGCAACTCCTGTGGGGTGATGAATGGGTTTACCATTGTCACAGAGGCTACTAAATGGAGTTTCCCGAAAACACTCCGTGAACTCGCGATCGTAAGCGGGTACATGGACGGGATATCATCAGGGGTTTTTTCTCCCCCGCCTAAGTCTGCCGAACAACTCGCATGGGAAAAGGAGAGGTTAGAGCAGGAAGCTAAACGAAATGCATCTGTCATGGCTAAAACCAACAAGCTGTGGAATGAGGCATTTGAACTGAATAAACCCCAAGCCGAACCGGCGATACGGTATCTTCGGAATCGCCAAATACTATCAAAAATAGCTTCTCTTGGTGGTGAGGTGCGCCTCCATCCTAAGGTGCGCTACATCGACATAAACTATGCGCCATGCATTATTGCATTGGAGCCCCAAGGAGTACGGTTCTTCTGGCTAAATGCAAGCGGAGAGCGTACAGAGCGACCCGCTGGTCAACGAGTTCCGTCGCTAAAGCAGATACTCGATAGTGCGGTGACATTAGATAACCCGAAGGCAAAGCTTGCTCAGCAAGCAATGTCACAAATGTCTGAATACACCCGCGCCTTGATCGCAAAACGTAATGCAGTCTTCCATAGGGGAGTAGAGTTCAAGCTTGACCTTGGAGATCAAATTTGCATCTTGAGTCGAATAAGAGATCCATCAGGACAACCAGTAAGCTTGCATCAAACCTTCATAACTGCAGAGGGTGGTAAAGCTGATGTTCCGAAAGTAAAAAAATTGAGACCATCGGTAACGACGGCCCCAATTTCTGGAGGAGCAGTACAGCTGTGCCCCCCAACACCAGCGCTCTCACTAGCTGAAGGCCTTGAGACGCTGTTGAGTGTGGAGTCAGCGATAGGTATGCCTGGATGGGGACTTCTAAATGCTACGTTAATGGGCAGCTGGATTGTTCCACAAGGAGTGAAGCACGCCTATATCTGGGAAGATCCTGATCTCGCTGGGGAAACAAATGCTAAAAAGTTAGAGAAGCATCTTACTTCAGTCGGTGTGAAGGTAACCCGGTGCAACCCGAAGACAATACGGCCTGAGGGGGATATGGACTGGAACGATATTCTGGTGAATTTTGGACCTGAAGTTTTCCCACATGCTGATTGGCTACAACAGATTTAATCGAAGGAGGATGCCAATGGACTTAAAAAACCTGGTCAACAGCATTCCCCCGATGGTTAGAGCTGCTGTTACTGATGTTCGCCTAACCCCTGAACTGGGGTATTGGCCAGCGAAGTTTGAAAATCTTGAGTCATTGCACCAATGGTTGGAGAGTGAAGCGGGTGACCACTATCGCTATCCGGCCATAGAGATGACCGAGGTAACACTTCCAGTTCTATTGAAACACTGTGCCCGGCCTAGTGTTCGAGTTCTGGGACTGCTTGATATTCAGGCTCAAATGGTTTTTTAGTTGAGAAATAAAGCCGCCAGCATTCAGCTGGCGGTTTTTTTTTGCGTCGCGGGAACCGATCGCCGTGGCGGGTGATCCCCTAGTATCGGGATCGGATGTTGGCCGGTGCCGCTGCGCTGCCAGTGATCTGCCCGCCCGGGCCCCGTGGCGGGTAACCCCCTGCCGGTTGGCCAGCATCGGGATCAGGTGTTGGCCGGTGCCCGCCGCGTTGCCGGTGATCTGCAGCTGCCCGCCTGGTCGCCGCCGTGGTGAGTAACCCCCAGCCGATTGGCCAGCATCGGGAGCGGGTGTTGGCCAGTGCCGCCGCGCTGCCAGTGATCTGCCCGCCCGGGCGCGGTGGTGGTGGACCCCCTGCCGGTTGGCCAGCATCGGGAGCGGGTGTTGGCCGGTGCCGCTGCGCTGCCAGTGATCTGCCCGCCCGGGCGCGGTGGTGGTGGACCCCCTGCCGGTTGGCCAGCATCGGGATCAGGTATCGGCCGGTGCCCGCCTGCGGCGCCGTTGTGGGTCACCCCTTGCCGGTTGGCCAGTATCGGGATCAGGTGTTGGCCGGTGCCCGCCGCGCCGCCGGTCGTCGCCGGGGTGATCCCCAGCCGGTTGGCCAGCATTGGGAGCGGGTGTTGGTGCGCTGTAGCTGCCTGTCCGAGCCGCCGAGAATTCACATCTAATCGGCACTTAATACCAAGGTATTTAGGGCGCGGCTTCATCATAGGATCTTGCTAACACATGGTAAAAACGTACTATTTGGGCCGTTTGTGTGGGCTAAAATGGTTTTAGGCTGCCATGATATGTGCGAAAATATGGGGGAGAGCCTCAAACGAGGTGCTTTAAATTGGATGCCCAATAAAACCCCTTCGTTTTTGACTATCATTTTCGCAGCTAAAGGTGTGACACAATGCCTAGAGACAAGCGGAGATCAAAGAACTATTTATGAAAATATCAAATAAGTTAACGCCCGCTCAGCAGGCTCGTCAGGCCATAGCGATTGATAGCATCAAGCTGACACTCGATCCTGTGTTTCCGGCTGATGGGTCGCTTGCCAACGCACTTGTGCTGCGATTACCACTATCGATGCGCTTTGCGACATATAGCTATGAGATCGAGTTTCTTCTGGGCTCATACCTTTTGGGGAAAGCGCTAGATGTTTGGAAAAATATACATATAAATGCGGTTGGCGCGGCGCCGAGGATGTTTATTCCTATTAGCATGCAAGTGCTGGCAGACTACCGTTTTGTTGAGGCTGTAACAAAACATGACAGGCTGCGTGCTCATGGCAGGTACTTTGTTTTGATGGGTACTCCTGATTCTGTCGGCCAATTCCCTGAACGCTTGGACACCCGAGGGCTTGCAGATATTTACCAGGCTGTAGGCATTCAAATTGGCATTGGTGATATTCAGTCGAATCACTTTTACCCGTCATTACTGCAGGAGGGTATTGATGCAGTTTTGCCTTCACATCGTTTCGCTGTTACCAATTCCACAAAGGCCATCCTTCAGGATTTGAAGCTTGCGGCTAAGGCGTTGGGTATTCAGTATTACGAACCATCATCCCAGCCCTGGATCATGGCTTTACCAGAAGATAGTCAGCAAGAGCTCAGTGGTGAGAACTTGTTCTCATAAACCATAAAAGTGAGAGATAACGATAGTGGTTTTTACCTATGATGGTAGTGTGTTTACCCAGATAAAAGACTGCTATTAAGAGATGCGGTTTTTTATCTTCTTAACGCCCCCGCTTCCTTTTTAGGAACCAGCTGTAGGCTAATACTGCAGCTAGACATCCGATCGCACCGAGTGACCCTGGTGAAAAAATATCGCGACTATAGATGGCCAGCATGGTGAGATTGTTGGCAAGGGCTAGAGTGAAGCCAAGACCTAGCATTGCACTCCGTCGCATACCTATCAGTGACATCAGACGTTTTCTAAGGCCGTGATCTGTCGGATAGTGAAATAACTGCCAGCTCAACGCCATGTAGTTTGTGTGCAATCCACCGTATAGACACCCGACCCCGACGGCCATCACGAAGCATGACAGTGCGTAGTAGCTGGTGTCGTGAGCACCAGAATTACTGAAGCGAAGCATGAGCCCGGAAGCAACCGTGCCACACAAAAAGGCCAGTGCCCCAAAACGATAATCATTCCCTAAAAACAGTCGTTTCATTTTCACCCCCACAGCTCTATTCACGTAAACCACTTCTGTACGTTGACCACACGAGCGTAATCACTTGTACGCCGTAAATCACTATTCACAAAACTGGCAAGGTCTTTGTCGTGTAGATGTAGCAGTGTAGCAACCGCTACATCTACATTTGTGATATTACCGAGCACCTACCATTAACGCAATAGAATACAGATTTTATTGCGCTATCTTAAAAGGAGAGGCATCATTGAAAAAAGACGCGAAATTGAGTCAGATTGGCTCGATTGTTGCTTTGCGCGATTGGGCCGCATTGGGGGTCTCACATCCGTGCTCGTTAACTCTGTAACGTGTAATGTGGCGCTACACACTACGCGATAAGTAAGCACCATTAGCTCCAGGAGGATTAGTGATGGCCAAGGCTGCATTACAACCAGAAGACATAATGAATGCCATTGAAGAAATCGCGGGATCAGGTCTGACGCCGACTTATAAGTCAATCCGCCAGCGTCTTGGGCGTGGCTCTAATTCACAGATAGGCCCTGTCCTGAGAGAGTGGCAACACCAGAATCGACCAATACCTCAATCATCTTCGGTCCCGGTAGCGGTCATTCAGGCTGGAAACGAGCTATTAGATCAACTCTGGCGGATAGCTTCGGAAACACAGCAAATGGATGTTGCCGCTGAGCGCCGGTACCTGCAAGAACAAGCACTAATGAATGAGACTGCTGTTGAGGCGATCGAAGCAGAAAATGTGCTCCTAACCGAACAGCTGGTGTTGCAACAGGAATCGAATTCTCAGCTTCAGGTGCAAAAATCCACTCTACAGAGCCAGCTCAACGACTTAACACAGCAACTTCAAGTCGCGTTGGTTGACAGGGAACGCTTGACCACATCACTTACTTCTCGAGACTCTGAGCTCGAAGCTGCCAGGGTGAAAATCAGCGAAGCAGTAGCCGATACTCATAATGCAAATAGTGCAGCAGAAATCCTAAAAATTGAATCCACAAAGTTAGAATCCCAACTAGATGTCGTAACTAAGTTGAGCTCTGAACAACAGCAAAAATTAGCAGAGGCTAATTTTCTGATAGGGCAACTTAGAGCTGAAATTCAGGGGGCGCAAGCTGAGCTAATCGGTGTTAACCGTCAGATAGTCGAACTATCTAATACGCTTGGGTCAACACAGGAAGCTCTTCTGTCGTGTCAGCGTGAGAATATAGGACTAGAACAAAAGAATATAGAACAAGCTGATTGTATATCTGATTTGCAAGGGCGGATTGCGGAGCTGAACGGCTTGAAAATAAAGCTAGATGAAATGGGAGATAACGTAAAAAAACAAGATAAAGTGATTGGCTTGCAATTGCTTGAAATTAAAAACCTTCAGAAGCAGCATCAAGAACTGTCTACTCTACTTGACGAGTCAAACAGAGAGAGGAGAGCCACTGAAGTCACTAATATTCAGTTGGATGCTAAGCTGGAGACAATGAAGGAGATGATGCAGAGTTTAGGAGGAAATACTAAGTGAATACGCACCAAGATAAAGGTGAACTGATTTTAAGTAAAAGCGAAGAGCCTGATATTCCTCGCTCAACATCGGTTGCTTTGTACGGCACTGATACGCCAGCAGGTAAGCTCGATCAAGTTCCAAAGACGGCATACTATGCCTACATTAGTTCCCTGGCTAAGGGGAGCACACCGATTGCAAAGTCTTCCCTAGGACGGGTCAGTCGATATCTCTATCACCTCGAGCCTAGTGCGGCACCGTGGCACCAAATGACAATTTACCACTACAACATGCTTATTCGATATTTGGAGGAGCAAGGATTAGCACCTAAGACTATTCATAGATATATAAGTATGGTTCGATCAGTGTTAAAGAGTGCGGACATCCTTAATATGATACCACCCGAAAATAGGGGGGGCTACAATGCCATAATGGCATCAAAAAACATCAAGGGAGCTGGAGGTCGTGGAGAAATAAGACCTCATAGAAGTCTTACGGATGATGAAATTTCAACTCTATTCGGTAAGCTTGCTGAGGATGAAAGCCCAGGTGGGCTCAGAGACATGGCCATATTATCGATAATGAGAGGATGCGGTTTACGCCGAATGGAAGTGGTTGATTTGTTGATTGACCAGATTCGTTGGGCCGCTGGTGTTGATGGTGAGCTATTGATATTAAAAGGAAAGGGGGGGAAGACAAGGATGGCGCCAATGCCGCCAGGGCTTCGTGACATCTTGGGTCGTTGGGTGGAGGTGCGTGGCGATGAACTTGGGCCACTATTTTGCGCAATTAATCGAGGTGGTAGACTCGTAAAATATGGAGAAAAGGATGTTAATAAAATGAAGGTAGATAAAAGTCTACTTGATTGTTATCGACCACTAGACCGTTCTAGCGTTAATCGTATGATGTCAAAAAGACTAATTTCCGCTGGGATAGATAAAGCGACACCACACGATCTGCGCTATACGTTTGCACAGAAAAATTTAGAACGAAGCGACATGCAAACTGTCGCGGACTTGATGGGGCATTCGAATATATCTACAACATCAATTTATACTGAAACCAGTAAGGAGAAGATGGCATTTGTAACTTCAAAAGAGACCGTTTTCACTCCGTTTTCCTCACAAGAGGACAACAGCTAAACAAGGGCGTTACATTTATAGTTCAAGGTGCCGAGAGACAGCTTATCGGCACCTTGAATTTACCTCACGTGAATTGAGTGCGTTGTAATAATGGTAATATTTGGTTGTATGGGAAACCTTTTGGTGCATTTTTTGATATCACATCAATAACCATTGCCGCCACCCAAAATGTATCATTTCCATCGAGCAAAATTGAACGTTTTGGCCCTGCATGGTGAAGTGTCAGCGTTACCCCACTCGCCCCTCTCGAAAGAGAATAACTATTATTTTTTTTGGTGCCATGATACTTAAACTCACAGCATTGTCTGAACCCAGATAAAACAGAAGCGACTGAATGCTGTTCTTTCATGGCAATATCAACTCTCCATTTTTCATCCCATTGTGCGTTATTATCTTTCATCGTGGTTAGCTCGATCCGTATGGTTTCATACCCAGCCTCCGCAGTGACAAGTTGAAAGCACGCTGCCACTTTTTCTCTATTCTGAAAAACCTTATATGTTGGCCCAAATTCTGTGTTCATATCCACCCTCTAATATTTGATTGCTGGCGCCGCATTAATATTACACCATTGTTATATGGTGCAAGCTAACGGCTTTCAGGTAGTGGGTTATTATACATGTTTTTTAATTGGCTTGACTCCGATATTTATGAATGTTGTTGCTTTAATCCATCACTCTGATCAAGTGAAATAAGCTCTTAAAAAAGTCACCTTATCCATTGGGTTTAGCATCGAGATAATGTGCTGGCTGATGCCCGCCGCGTTGCCGGTGAACTGCAACTACCCGCCCGGTCGCCGGCCCCCTGCCGGTTGGCCTGCATCGGGATCAGATGTTGGCTGGTGCCGCTGCGCTGCCGGTGATCTGCTGGTGCCTGCCTGGGCGCCGCCGGTGATCTGCAGCTGCCCGGGCCTCGCCGATCGCCGTGGCGGGTGACCCCCTGCCGGTTAGCCAGCATCGGGATCAGGTGTTGGCCGGTGGCCGCCGCCCGCCTGTGATCTGCAGCTGCCCGCCCGGTCGCCGCCGGTTGCCGTGGGGGTGATCCCATGCCGGTTAAGCCAGCATCGGGAGCGGGAGTTGGCCGGTGCCCGCTGCGCTGCCGGTGAACTGCATGGTGCTACAGCCATTACTGACACTAATGAAGCGTCTTTATGTTCATTGTCTGGGAAATAAATCATCTAATTTTTTTGTATACGATTTACAGAGATGCGTTGGGATATGCTGACTCGGTGTATGACAAATTGATAAATTGACAAATGATCGCACAAAAATCGACAGCTCCGACCCTGAATGAGATTGTCATCATGTATCAGAGTATCTTGCCACCTGGATGCGAGATCTCTATCAACTCAGATCTGCTTGCTATAGACACTGACAGTGCATCCGTGCGTGAGTGGATTTGGCTCTGTTACCGCAGAGGTGTCTGTCTCGCTAAGAACCACAAAGAAGCTATCACTCTCTGGTTAGACTACTCACACAAAGAGATTGCGTAATTCGGTCTGAGGGTTTTTCAGGAAGGCAACAAGCCTGGGCCCACTGATAATTGCCACTCCTTTGGGCGAAGTATGCGTCCATGCGTTTTTTGGCGTTTTGCCTGTATGAACGAAAATTCCCATGGAGTTACGTAAACGGCATAGCTCAACGAATTGTTGTACGTGCTGGGTGCTCACATGGCTGGTGTAACGTTTTGCCTGAATGATTAGTTTTTTCCCATTTGGCAGATAGGCCACACCGTCAATCCCCCCATCACCGGTGTAACGTTTGTTGCGTTGAATCTGGATGCCAGCCTCGCTAAGGGCTGTGAGGATCAATTCCTCGAATGTTGTGTGGTGAATTCGCCGGAGATAGCCGAGAGTCTCAGGCCAACTATTTTGTGAGTTTATGTGCTGAAGCGCAGCTTTTGACTGTTTTATGTGGTGCCGGTGAAGGCTTGCACGCTTTGATTTACTCCGGCGCTTTCCGCCGAAGAGCATAAACAAAATCCCAACAGCTGCCGTTAGGGCAACTGGGGGATGACTACTTAACCAGGAGTAGACAGGTGTGAGTTGGTCAATCAAACGGCCTTCCCGCGTAGAAGAGTGATTTACAGGATCATATTGGTAATCATCAACTGAAGGAAGTTTTGACGATGAGTTATGTCGATGAAGTAGTCACACCTGGCGAGGAGATCTTGGTTATTGGGAAGACTCACTGGTGGATTTTCATGGGGCCGGTGATGATCGTTTCACTTGGCGTTGTGTTGATGCTGACTAAACTGCCGTATTACATTGGTTTGATACCATTGGTTTGGGGCGGGTTGAGTTTTTTCCATGCTTGGATCTATTCATACAGCACGGAGTTGGCCGTCACAAACAAGCGAGTGATTGCAAAATTTGGGCTCATCAGCCGGCACACGATTGAGCTAAAGCACGAAAGGGTGGAGAGCTTGCAGGTTAAGCAAAGCATTTTGGGTCGGTGCCTTAACTATGGTTCGATATCAATCACTGGCTCAGGGGGAACATCAGCACCAATCCCCTTCATATCCGCCCCTTTAAAGTTCCGAAGCGCAGCACTAACAGGCTCGCGAATGTAGTGATGACGCTGTTTTTAATGCTACTAAGTTCGGATTCACAGAGCCTGTCATGCAATGTGATTCAGTGCTCATGCAGAATATCGCTCGGCTGTTAGCATCTTGCAGCCCATCTGATGATTAGGTATCCTGGGTCTGTCCTCGGTGTCCTGAGGGGGACAGGCCTCTAGGCTCGGCACCAACCTCCAACCTCGGTTTATCCGCCCCCTCCCTGACCTACTTCTACCCCAAGCCCTTCTTAATGGCTGATTCTGCATGTCTGTTCACCGGTGATATTCCGGCGTCAGCGTACATGCAGAAACAGCCCCTGGCTGTCTATGGCGCCCCGATCTGCAAGCGCCACTCGTGATCTACACCAACCCGGGCATCTGCTCAATATCTACTTGTCCCTCGGGACGACGGAGTAACTATGACTACTATCATCAACACCAAGTTGGGTGAAAATCGTGGCAACAAACGTATTTGGCTCGAAGGCCAGAAGCTTGCCAGAGAAGGGTACGTGCCTGGCCTGAGATATGATCTGGAACTGAAAGACACCCAAGTCATATTACGGGTCAAAGAAGATGGTCGATTTACTGTCAGCAAGAGAGAGAGATATGGGCGTATTACCCCCATTATCGATCTTACAGTAAGTGAGTTAGCCACCATCTTTGACGGTATAGAACTGCTCAGGGTATCTATTCAACGAGGAGCCATTGTGGTTTCAGCTCACCATCAACAGACTCGCGTTACAGAGCGTGTGAGTCGGCTCATTAAGAAGCTTGAAAGTGGTGAACATCTATCTGTGTGCAGCCTTTTTCATGGTGGTGGAGTGTTGGATAAGGCAATTCATACTGGACTCTCACAGTCTGGTCTTAGCAGCGCTATTTCGATTGCTGTAGAGCTGGAAGGAAAATATCTTGATTCATCTCTCACAAACAACCCTGAGTTGTGGAATGAAGGATCCATCGTGATTGAAGCTCCCATACAGACCATCGATATGAGCAAGAGGCCACCTCAAGTTGACATTCTTGTCGCGGGCTTGCCATGTACTGGCGCGTCAAAAAGTGGCCGTAGCAAAAACAAGTTGGAGTACGCTGAGTCACATGAGGATGCGGGTGCTATGTTCTTTTATTTTCTTCAGTTCGTGACGGTCCTAAATCCATCAATGATTCTGTTTGAAAATGTAACTGAATATGCATCAACCGCCTCGATGGTGGTTATCCGATCAATGCTTGCCTCGCTAGGGTATACCTTGCAAGAGCGCATATTGGAAGGCAATGAGTTTGGTGTCCTCGAGCGGCGTAAGCGTCTCTGCGGGGTTGCTCTTTCTCATGGAATAGACGGGTTTGATATTCAATCCATTGAGCCTATTCGCACAAAAGAGCGAGCCATCAATGACATACTTGAATCAGTTCCTCTGGACTCTGAAAAATGGAAGTCGTTTGATTACTTAGCCTCAAAAGAAATAAGAGACCTAGCGGCTGGCAAAGGATTTTCGCGCCAACTGCTCGATGGTAATGAGGATGGTTGTGGGGTTGTTGCGAAGGGATATGCCAAGTGCAGATCCACGGAGCCATTTATCACTCATCCTGAAGATCCAACATTGTCACGGATCTTCACACCGACCGAGCATTGCCGTGTTAAGGGTGTGCCAGTTGAGTTGATCTCTGGGGTCTCTGACACAACTGCCCATGAAATATTGGGCCAATCAGTAGTCTACCCGGCATTTGTTGCCGTAGCCCTCGCGTTAGGCAATAGCTTGCGTAGCATGTGTGGTCTGGCTACCAGAGCGGTGGCGCAGCTCTCCAGCGTTGTTGAGGAGGCCGCAAATTCCGTTGAGGTAACAATTGACACCTCAATCCACAGCTCTAACCTGTCCTTCGACTATGCATCAGCTTTAGTCGAAGGAAGCCATAACATGGTCCAATCACGACTTTTTTAACTGGACCCTGCGCCCACTATCTTTCTGATAGTGGGCGTTTTTATTGCCCGCGATTTGAATTGTATGTAACCTGAAGTAGTCCTCGGTGCCCTTGGGGGACAAGCCTGTAGGCTCGGCACCAACCTTCAACCTCCGGCGCATGCCGTACACTCACCCCCTGCACTACCCCCATTCCAAGCCCTCGATGGCTGATTCTGCATGTTCGTTCACCGGTAATACTCCGGCGTCAGCGCACATGCAGAAACAGCCCCTGGCTGTCTATGGCGATCTGGTCTGCAAACGCCACTTGTGACCAACACCAACCCGGGCCATTGCCCAACATCAATCTATCCATCAGGGCGTTTCATTAATGGAGAGTAGAGTGAAAACATTGCAGCAATTTGTTAACAAAATGGTCTTAGAGGAAGCCCTCAAAAAAGCTGAGCCTTTGGCAAAGCAAATGGGGCTCGGATCGGTTCCCGAAGAGATGCTTGAGCTGATCTACCCGAATCTAAATTACGCAGGTCAATTTAATCCAGCTCTGTATGCTCGCTTCCAAAGCGTGAAACGATTACTTAAAGAGTTATCGGAGCAAATTACGCCAAAGCACGGGCATATTGTGAAGTTTACTAATCAATATGGGAGCTATGATGAATCTGCGCTGCTATTGCGAGAAGGCGAGATCAGAAGGCAAAACTTAATCGCTTGCGTGGGGGGGAAAACCCTCGGTGACCTTGAACTTCGAGAGTTCGGGCTTGACATGCATATCGGTTGTGGTGGCCCGTTCGAACCCGTTTCGGAAGTTCATATTGCGTCATTGTCTGAGTTTGATTTTTATGAAACGAGCTACAGGTTTTGGGGCCAAACGCCTTGTGGGAACGGGATGATAACCATTTCATTCCCAATGAAACGGTGGTTTTTAAGCTTGTAGGCGTAAGAAACAAATGCCGAGTAATCGGCATACCTTACCCAGCAAAAAGGGTCGGCAACAAGCGCCGGGGGAAACCCCGCGCTTTACCCACGCTTGTTGCTTGGGAATATGCGGGGCATGCCCTCTATCGCGTTTTTATTGCCCTTCATCTGAATTCTAGGTAACCTGAAATTGTCCTCGGCTCCTTCAGGGGGCAAGCCAATAGGCTGGTGCCAATTTCCAACCTCTGCATACGCCGTACACCTACCCCTGCTCTACCCCCACTCCAAGTCCTCAATGGCTGATTCTGCATGTTCGTTCACCGGTAATACTCCGGCGTCAGCGCACATGCAGAAACAGCCCCTAGCTGTCTATGGCGATCTGGTCTGCAAACGCCACTTGTGATCAACACCAACCCTGCGCTTAGCAATATCAACTTGCCTACCTCACTTACTGCAGGAGGCTTCGACAGGACGAATCATTATGCCTATCTGGATAAACATCACTTTTAACCTTGATACAGCATGCACCAATGTGGAGTATGCCACCGGGGTGCGGCCACCTGGCGATTGTTGGATAAGGGGGGCGGTGGAGAGTATAGCTTCAAGCGGGGCTTCTCTGCTTTACCTTCAAGCCGGCACTCGGTATTACGGCTATCTCTAATGAAACGCCCCGTCATGGGGCGTTTCATGCATGGCTACCTTTACAACCCCTAACCCTGAAGAGGGGCGGACACACTGCCTGGTGTGAGCCTCCGACTCACGATCTTATGATCCCTCCTACCTGTGAAGCATTCCTCACCCAAGCCCTCAATGGCTGATTCTGCATGTTCGTTCACCGGCAATATTCCGGCGTCAGCGCACATACAGAAACAGCCCCTGGCTGTCTATGGCGCACTGGTCTGTAAACGCCACTCGTGACCAATACAAACTCGGGCTCTTGCCCAAACTCAATGAGGCTTTAATCATGAACCAAGAAATCAACGATGTGTTAATTGCTCACTCGATGGCACAAGTATTTGCAAACCTCGATAGAAACCAAGCGCTCATTGCATACAAGGACCTTGTGACATGTGTCGAATCAGGTGAGTCCTTATGTAGCTATGTGCCCTGCGAAACCTATGAAAATTTCGATCTGCCGAAGCTCCTCAATATTGTCGATAGCCTGGCATCGAACATGGGCACGGCAGTTGTGGAGGTAATGGCTCTCAAACAACCGGTTGAAGAAGGTAAGGTCGGTCCCATTTACCTTCAGCAGATGTTGGATGTCAGCATGCCTGGGGTCATAGGTGACTATGACTCCGCATATGACGTGCAGGAGTGGAAATGGGTGAGCGAAAACGCGTCATTGGCACACATTGGCAACGATCATCCCGACAACCCAACTTATGAGTTTCTTATTAACATGGCCAATTACGATCCCTTGGATGAAGGGGCTATCCCAGAAAAACTATGGTCGGTCTTTAAAGAGGCCAGCAGAGTTGGCGCTGGGTATGTGCTCTTTTTCAATGAGTAGTGGCTTACCTGAATGGTCAGCGATGCTGACTATTCAGGTCCTATCAAAATCAACCCGGCCTTTGGCTTACCGCCTCGGCTTTCAAGTCGATGGCATAACCAGCCCTTCGGGCTTCTGGATGGAAAAGTGAAGAACCAGCATACCTTTGCAGGCTACATTCGAATCGAATCAAGCCAGTACATGATCTCTACCGCAATCAGCAACTTCACATTGGGAGGTAGCTATGTTGACAAGAGAAAGTTTGTCTACCGTGTCGACGGTAGCATCATCGACCGTGAATTCGCGAGAGATTGGGATAAGGAGATCCCGGAGTTAGGGAAATCGCTGTCCCAGCTGAGCCGCGCAAACGAGCTAGATATTCAGCATTACCCATTAACCACAGATATGACCTACCAAGGGGCGTGCGACGTGACAGTCTATAGCCCTAAACGCATAGGCTTTTTGGGGGACAAAGAAGGGATTGCAACCATATCACAGTACGGGGAAGGTTCTTTCCCTGTCTGGATGCACTCAGACGGACAGGGCTTCAGCGTATATACCGGTCCCTCCCCAGAGAACTTTGATGATGATGAGGCATATTATGAGCTGCTTGATGAGCAGTTCACTGTTTCTTCGGACTCAGGTGGGGTTGTGGTATTTGACCCCAGCACACCAACAGAGCATCGAGTTACAGTGGCTATTCCAGCTGGTAACTACAGTGTTCAAATTGGCTGGCCAGACAGGGTTAGCGCCGCTGAAGAATGGCATCATGTGGTGACCCTGCGACTCGTTGGCCCCGGTGCGCCATTGCAACTTTCTGCAGCGAGCCTAGTGCGAACTAAGCCGCTGTTTGATAGTACGATGGGGTATTTGTTGGCGAACGCTTGGGAAATACACCAGAAAGATCCTGAGCAATATAAGGTCTCTCCAATTCGTGATGATGGTGGGGAAAGCAACCTCATGGATTGCCTTGTCAATGCTTGCGGAAAAGCCTCTGGGTGGATTGCAGAGCTGGTGGATTACGCACTACTCGTCGGCATTTTCGATTACGATCATGCGGACAAGAGCGATGGGGTCTGCCTGGCTCAGGTTATTCTCCGGTCGGTCTTGAACAAGGAGTCAGATCTGTCAATGTGTGAGTCGGTATTACATTGGCTCAGAGAGCAGGGCCTACCTTTAATGAGGCCTGATCAACAGTGAATGGGTAATCCCCCCGAAAAACTGAGGTGCTCATAAGTAGAATTTTCTCGTATCTTGAACGCAGGAGGTTCTACATGAAAACATCACGCTTTAGCGATGCACAGATCATCGCCATCCTCAAGCAGGCCGAGTCTGGTTCACCCGTCCCTGAGCTCTGCCGTGAGCATGGCATCAGCTCCGCCACCTTCTACAAGTGGCGCTCCAAATTCGGTGGCATGGATGCCTCTCTCATGGCGCGCCTCAAAGAGCTGGAAGAGGAAAATCGTCGCCTTAAGAAGATGTATGCCGAGGAGCGCCTAAAGGCTGAGATCATCTCCGAGGCGATGGCAAAAAAGTGGTGACGCCATCTGCCCGCAGGGAGATGGCGACCAAGGCTGTGGCTCATTACGCCATTTCTATCCGTCTGGCTTGCCAGGTGTTCAAGGTGAGCGAGGGTTGCTACCGTTATCAGCCCGTGCTGGCTGATGAAAACCAGGAAATTGCCGACTGGCTGCTGCGCCTCACCGCCAACCAGCGCAACTGGGGTTTCGGACTGTGCTTCCTGTACCTGCGTAACGTCAAAGGCTTTGGCTGGAACCACAAGCGGGTCTACCGGATCTATCGGGCGCTAGAGCTCAATCTGCGGATAAAACCCAAGAAGCGGCTAGTGCGGGCCAAGCCGGAGCCGTTGGCAGTCCCTGACCAACCGAATCACTGTTGGTCGATGGACTTTATGCATGACCAGCTCAGCGATGGTCGTTCGGTGCGGTTGTTTAATGTGATCGATGACTTCAATCGCGAAGCACTGTGCATCGAGGTGGATTTTTCCTTGCCTGCCTCGCGAGTCAAACGGGTGCTGGAGCAGGTCATCGAGTGGCGGGGCAAACCAGCCGCAATCCGCTGTGATAATGGTCCGGAATACATCAGCGAAGAGCTCAAGCAATGGGCGCAGCAGAAGAGGATTGCGCTGAGGTATATCCAGCCAGGCAACCCGCAGCAGAATGCCTACATAGAGCGATTTAACCGCACTGTGCGTTACGACTGGTTGGGCCATTACCTGTTTGAGTCACTGAATGAGTTACAGGAATTTGCCACGAACTGGCTGTGGGTTTATAACCATGAGCGGCCCAATATGGCGCTGGGCGGCTACACGCCGAAACAGCGCTTGGCACAGGCCGCATGACCTCTACTTTTGAGTGCTCCAAAAAATGGGGGGATTACCAATGCAAGCCTATAAGGCTGTATGCAAGGAAAAACCCCGCAGTTTGCGGGGTTTTTTATTTTAGACGTTGGCTCATTGTTAGGCTTCACCTGGGTGTTGGTGTTGATACCACTACCCCAAGGGCCTTCATTAGAGCATGTCCGTTTTCCTTGGCTTGGAGCTCACCTATGGCATAAGCACGAGTGGGCTTCGTGGCCAGAGCTATGGCCGTGGCGAGCGCCTGGTTCTGCCCCAGATACGAGGGGCGATCCCAAGCTCCTCCATCGAGGCATCTTACTTCCCAGTGGCCACTCTTGTTCCATACAAGATAAGGCTGCCGCCACCAGAGCATCAGCTCTTCCGATGAACGGCACTCGTTAGGGATGTCTATAGCTGGCGGCTCAGAGGGGTTAACCGGGATCCCGTCGATGACTCCAGATATTTCGGCCGGCTCCATGGTTAAGGCCGTCGCAAGGCTGATAGCAGTGAAGGGCATTGGCGCCTCCTTGTTGGCTGATAGCTCATCATTGCAGGCGGTAGGATGGTTGTCACCAGAGTCAGGCCTATTCCTTGTCATCCTTCCCATTATTATTGTTGGTGGCCCGATGGCTCGATACCTTGAGGGGGCAATGTGAGCTGGCGCTGTATGTAAATTACATTGCGGAACCTATTTTAATAATGCACCCAGTAATATATGGAGAAACCCCTTTTGTTTAGATGAGTGAGATGATTCTCTAGTGTGAACTTTAGCTAAATCGATAGTGTGAGCACTAAAAATTTCGTTTACTTTAGCATAATATGCATGTTGATAGATCATTTCAAATGATGGAAATCGCGTTGGCCATTCTGTATAGACCTTCACGCCATAGGCATTCAGCAATGGAAGCGCATAATCAATATGATTGATTCTTTGTAGGTATTGACCATTTAGTACAGCGATCACCTCAGTACCAATAGGACTGTTAACGTAATATACTGCAATTGAATTTGCTGCAGGATAGTGAAACAGCTTGACACTTACGGGGATCTTTTCAATTTTATGGTGCCTGCAAAAGTTAACTCTATTTTTTCCTTCACTAGCATAAATGATTCCTAATTCTCTGATGAAATAATAATAGGCATCCTTGCCATATTCAGCAGATGTAATTTGAGATATTATATGTTCTTCATCGCCTTTGCAGTTATCTGGCCACCACCGCCAGCTACACCCTAATGTATTCGATATTGGGGCGTATTTAACACCTAATTCTTCATAGTTAATGTTAGGAGCGAAAGGCATGAATGGTAAAATGTTATTTATAAATGTTTCGCCGCCATAAGGCCCATCATACTCCCCACCACTCAATCTTCCATGCAAATCATTAGGGAGATCGGATGGACAGCGCCGACCTGCGACATCGACTTCATACTTTAAATCAGCGAAATTTCTAGCCGCAGCCAGTACGGGGGGAGATAGATATGTAAGATCGAGATCTTGGACTAAATGTTGAGTCATTACATTGGCCTATGATTGAGATGAGGTTCTCAAGAAAGGGGGGTTGCTGCCTGACCCTCGATGCTGTGTTAAGCCCTGTGAGAACTGTGGATTTAGAGTGTTAGGCAGCGGTATAAACATTACCGCAATATTTATGTGAACTGCAATAGGATTGCTCGATTAAATTCAAGCCTAACGGTTAGTTCGTCTGAGTTAATCGTTTATTAAGGTCCGTGCGTAATGTAGTTAGCAATAACGATGACGCATATAAAATGCATTCTTTTTGGATAGAGCCTGATTGGTATCCACTGCATTCAAGTAAAGCTTGATAGAGCCCATCACTAACAATTACAGGCTTCTGTTTCACTAACTCACCTAATGGACTTACCAGTGGCCCTTTAGCTGCACTCAGTTTGTGGGGATCAAAATGTAGAATAATTGGGCAAAGTTCATCAAGGCTTACTGCTATTGCGGGATGTTTGAATTCCATGTTCGTTGCTGAATTCAACCAAATAAGATCATTGATACAAAGAAAGTCGACAAGTTCTTCAAGTGATGCTGTTGTTGCTGTAGGAGGCTTGTGGAAAATTATCGGCTGAAAGAAGACCAGCATCTGAATATCGTAAATCAGACGAATTCCCAACATGTGGCATATTGATTCAATGAATGGCTCACATGGTTCGCACTTGCTAATTTTTTTGTAGAGTGCGGTTCTTGATAGCCCGAATTCTGATGCTATGGCGATATCGCCAAATGGGTGGCCCTCCACAAGTAATTTCAGCGATCGCTGCACACTTGACCAATCCATACCATTCCATTCCTGATGGTTGGAAGTCTCCAGGCCAACTTGTGCAAAACCAAATGACCAAAAATATGGGTTTGGCTCATTCTCAACCCACTCAAGCTTACTTGCATCCACGTCATTACTTGTGTGGCAGAAAAGTTGGCGGTGTAACGGATCCCAGCCGAAAGACTCAGGGAAAATAGTAGTAATTGGTTTCCCTGGTGTGCTCATCGACTGCAAATGTTGCCATGAGTCTAGATCGCTGACCTTCAAGCTAGGCCCATGCTCGGCATCTGAAAGGGGAATTGAGACATCAGGAAACTCTTGAAGGACTCTGCACTTTGCTGAAAATTGTCTGTTGCCATCTGACCACTGCCAGATGATTGATTCAGATAACCACGTTAGAAAGCTAGGTTCTAAGACTTCCCGTAACCTCTTATCAATCAATAGTCGCTCAGGAGTACCATCAAGGGCCCATGACTCTATGATGAATTGGCCAAGGTGGATTGGACTGCTAGCCCGGCAATAACGAATGATCGACTTAGGCTGGCCTGATGAAATAAGCCCAATAACTAGCAATGGCTCGAGGCCGAACAACTCGATCGTGGATGCACTAAGCATATCGGCACAACGTAGAAGGTGGCGATCTTGGTGCCAGAACACCCGCTTGCATCGTTGGATACTGAGATATTGGACTGATGGTGAGGAGGATTCAGTCATGCCGGTATTCCATGGTTATGGTCGGTAGTTCAGAGGATTATGAAACATCTATGCTTGCACTCCAAATCACAAACCTCAACCAACATGCTTATATTCCCTAACCCCAAAACACCACCAACCTGCAAAACTGGTGTTACTTCCGGAAACCCCGGGGTCTCTGTAAGGATCTCTTTTTTCTCTCTCTCTCTTCTTTTTCTTCCCCTTTCTCTTTGCGCGTGGCGCGGCACAGCAGGAGTTAGATAAGCGGGTTTTCAGAGGTAAAGGAGCTGCCGGTAAGAATAAACCAAGTCACCAGTTACTTGCCGCCATCCCTTCGGGATGGCGGCTAAACAATACCCCATAGGCATGTTGGTTGAGAAATGACATTGCATTGGTCATAATAGCAACACCTGACCACCGTTATGGAACGCCCATGGACAAATATGAACTGGCTGCGCAGTTACGCACCCTGATGCAACGACAACATCAATTGCTGTCCATGCTGCGCGACTACCTGGACAAAAAAGATCTTATCCAGGCAAGTGCCTATGCCCTCCCCCCCGACGATCCTGATATCGATACCCGCCAAGATACACAGTTCATTGGCGTAGCACCTTCACATGGAGCTGAAGCCTTACACGCGGCTCAGCATGCATGGGGCCACCTGTTTGCCGGGGCAGAAGAGAACACTCGCCTAGTATACCGGCTCCCTGGCGCAGTCCAGATTAATTCGAGACATAACGAAGAGCTCGCCGGTATCATTACTGCTATCAACTCCGATCGACAGACCTTTAGGAATTTGGTGACGAATTCCGAATCGATCATTGGTAGCCACAGCGCTCGCTATGAGTTTTTGCGGGGTCCCAACATGTTTCCCATGCTGATCACTCTGCAGCTCTACCGGCAAATTACAACAGCGAACGAAACTCTCCGTTCAATTTCATTTTGCTGGGCCCACAAAACCGTCATGCAGCGGGTCACAAAACAGCAGATCATTGGAATGCTCAGAGCATCACAAGAGTCACCACCTCGCCATGTGATCGACCAGGCATCTTGGGTCGATAAACTCAATGATGAGCTCAGACTCTTAACTCCCCTGCATGAAGACGCTCGACTTGTGATCCGCCGCCCTCAACCGGTGCATCCACAAGCCTGGCTGGTGGAAGGGAACAGCCGCCGCATGCAGGTTGCATCAACCCCGGTCCTAATCCTTGGTGGCCAGAAAGTGAAGATTGGCAACTTGAAGGATTACGATATCACCCAAAAACGCGCCCCACGGCAAACAAAATCAACCGCCAACGAGCCGCTTATCTCGCGGATCTGGCTTTATGAGGAAAACAAACAATGAGCATCGCATTCGGCCCTCTCCGTGGTTTCATCGTTGGCACATCGATAGCTGAGGCAGGACCTATCGGTACCATTGCCGACATGACCGGTAATGAATACTTCATCACCCCCCCAAACTGGCTAGGCGAGGATTCTCCCGCCGTTGGCATGATCGTCGAGTTCAGTGCACGTTCCGTTGCAAAAGGCTATCTTGCGGTCAACATCAAACCGATTACCGCCACAACCCTCTGCACACCTGGAATGGATGCTACTCGCCGCGAAATGCTCGAAGCAGACCGTCGAGCCGAACGAGCTCGGCAAAACATTAGCCGTTTACGCCAACTGGTTCTCGACATGGGCTATTCACCAGAGAAGGCCATCCTTGAAGTCTTCGAGATCACACCACCAACAGGCATTGTCATTCCGGAAGAACCCAGCGAGAAAGACCTGCAGTTCATGGGACTCTTAACCCACAACCGCTCACCCAAAGACAAGCATGAAACCAGCCGCAGGTTGTGTCAGGCCTTCTGCCTGAGCTACAACGGCTTAATTGGATTTATGCGCGGCAGTATCAGCTACCGAGCCGCCTTAGAGCGAGCAGAACGCGACCGTGATCGACACATTCCAGCAGCTCCCGTGCAGGAAGCACAAGAAGAACCAGGGTTTATGAAAAGAATTGTGTCAACGATCAAGGGCAACTGAACACCAGTGATTGCTTCAGATCCTAAGATGCGATAATTTACATTCGAGTGCTTATTCTCCTTCGGCATCCCCGCAAAGCACCATGCATAAATGCAGCGGAGTAACCTCAAAAAGCGCAGCCATTGGCTGCGTTTTTCGTTTCAAGATGCCACGTTTGGTTTGTGTGCTTCCGTTACCCCAAACTGCTCACAAACCAAACCGTTCTCTCTTTGAGAGAGCGTTGACAGGCCTTGGCATAACCAGCCTGTTCCGCTTCATGCGGCTGCCAACATCCAACCCGCCCATTCGGGCAACACCAACCCGGCCACTTGGCCAAGGAAAAAACATATGTTCGACATCAACTTTATTGACATCATCTTAGGCTTGGAAGTAATCGGCCTAATCGGCGCTGGTCGCTTCTGGTATATCTGCCAAGAAAATGTGGCTGCAGCAAAACGCGCCCAAACGTTACGGATCAAAGCCCGCAGTTAAAGCATAAAAAACCACCGTCATTCACCTATTGTGATGACGGTGGTTTTTTTTGTTCCAAAAACAGGGCCATTCTCGGAGACCCAAGCGGTCATCCCCAGCTCCTGCACTGTCAGCCGCACACTGCTGGCCAACGCCCCGATCACAGGCCAGTTCTGCAGCTGAGCACGTTCTTCCCGCGGTAGTTGTCCTGGGGTAGTCGGGCTCAGTTGCACACATAGGCTCTTTTCATGCGTGATGACGCCGCTACGTCATGGCCACATCCACCAGGGTCACCCTTTTTTTCCACACCGGCCATGCGGACGGGAGGCGATCATGGCCCTCCAGCCTGAGCCCCAGCCGGGGATCGACCCAGTTGGGGTGTAAGCCCAAACGTGCTTTAATTTCCGAATTCAGAGGTGACCCATGTTGAGTCGCCGAGAAAGTCAGTAGGTTTGTTTCGCTTGACCCCGCATGACAGAATAACCCCATAAACTAAATGCTAGGGAAATGCAGATGACAGGATGTAATTGCCCCGCCTGCCGTGGGAGGCTCGCAAAGTGGGACACAACCCCAGCTGGATGGACTGACGCCAGTGCCAAGAGCTCCAGGTTGCCAGAGTTACCGCAACACCTCATTGACCAGCTGACCACATCTCCAGCGCAACAGTGCAAGCCCGAGGCGATCACTGTTGCTGATGGCGTGTTTCTATGGGTGGAGAGTATCGCCGCTGGCCACTCCTTCTTATCCATCCATAGCAACGGCAAGGCTACTGTTTACACATACGGCCGATATGGAGATATAGGTCAAGGCAACCCCATGGTTGGCGAGGGCGTCTTGCTGCGCATGTCCGACAACTGGGCATCACGCGACTACTTGGGAGAGCAGCTGTATAGGATGCAAGCCAGGGTATTCAAGGTGCTGGACGCAGACAAGATCCTGATAGACGGCTACCTATCCGGCATCTACACGGACAGCGGCAAAACCAGCATCAACCCAAGAGGGACAATGACCCGCCAGTTCGGGAAGGTGATCGACCAGTACGACCTGACCGGCAACAACTGCACCACGCACTCAGTAAAGGCCATCCGATTTGGTGGCTCGAGGATCTTTGACCGCAACCTTATCGGGTTCACCTATAGCGAAGACTTCACGATCCCGGGCTCGCTGATGAGGTATATGCAGAAAGTCAGCGGCGATGTTGCTGACATGAGGGCGATAGAGGTCACCGAACAGATGAAAGGATGGGTGCCAAACGCCAAGGGATGGGCGCCAGGCCAGGAGAGCCTAGAAGAGCAGGCGATGGAGAGTTCGGCCGGAACAGCAGGCCACGCAGGCAGCTCTACCGGCTATGCTGGCGGCACTTTTGGTGGGTCGCTTGGGGGGATGTATGAACCGAAAAACCGTTAAGAGGATCATCATATTTCTAGCCGTAGTTGGTGTTGAAGCGGCTTTCGGCTATGCCTACCTATGCGGCGCCTTGACCGTTACATATGGCCTATCCCTACCCAGTGCCGACCTGACTCAGGCAGAGTTTGAACAGGTGTTGTATCTGTCTCGGCTGCAATGGATACCGTTCGTTGCCTTCCATGCCTTTCTCGCTGTGCTGTACCTATCCGGGCGACTCCTCGACAAGAGCACCAGCGAGCAGTAACTCAGCCTGTGAAATGGATTACGGGCTTTCAACTCACAAGGTGTGACGCATCACACATAAGTCCGAGGCTCTAAATACAAAACATCAAGGCCAAAGGTCTTGATGTTTTGGTGTTGGCCCGGACTTAATGGTTGGCCTGAAATGAAATGGCGTCACTCATGCAGCCGTCCCAATGGGTCTGGCTCCCAATCCTCTTGCCGCGGGACCTCATCATAGTCTGGCACGATCTCAAGCAACGGCTGTTGGGGAAAATTAGCATCATTATTGTTTGCTGAGAGCTCAAGCTCTTGACGCACTTCCAACTCCCTATTCTGCATGCGGTAACCAATTTTTTTTTGCACCTCCATCGCTTCATGCTCGGCGAGCTCCTTATCCAGCTTTTGGTAGTGCTGGTCAACAACCCCCTTTCCAATCACAAACATATCTCTGCACGATTTCGCCAACGTGCTAGGGGAATCCAAATCCAACGTGTGGACATGCTCGAAGGTCCGACGATATGCTTCAATGTTATCCCCCTCCCCCTGCAGCCGATATGCGACTCGACAACGCTCCCCTCGCGAGTCTTTCGCCATCAATGACATGACTGGTTGTAGCCAAACCCCGGTCATACGATCAACCATTGGCAACACTGGCTTATGCAACCAGAACTGACAGCGAGTGGTCAGGTTTGGATCCAGCTCATCTAGACTCCTCGACATTTCGATAGCAATCAGCCGTTCCGGCCAACTTGCCACAGGCAACAAGGTATCCTTACTTGCAAGTGGTTGTAACGCCCACCGCAGCACACTGGGCCCCTCATCGGTCGGCTTCTCATAACCGTAAATTGCAGCAAGCATGAATGGACCATCTCCGGACTGCATTCCATTCAACAAGAGAGGAGGTTTTTTGGCTTGCCCCAGCATAAGTGCAGAGCCATCAAGCAGCATGCATGAAGCCGCACCAGATGCCAGGGTGTAATCAGAGATAACGCACAGAAATAAAAACTGGTGGCGTTTCTTTGGATCTCGCTTATGTGCTCTATTCAACTGCCCTAACAGCATATCTAAACCCTGCTCACCGACAAACGTGAACTGCTGCAAGCTACCGAAGCTTTTGAGATTCAGGGGGAATGCTGCAGCCCTCATTTTCATCTGAAGTGAGGGAATGGATAATTTTTGGCGATGATGCCTATATGTGCAAAATGAGTCATCCATCAGTTGCCAAAGTAGCTTGAACAACATGTCTACCTTTTGCGCAGGGCTTACTGACGGTGGCCGCTTAGATTTCTCTACCTCTGCAGGCACAACGCCTAATTCTTCAAGCGCGGCAGCCTTCAGCGCACTTTCTTCATCAATGACATCACCATCTAACGCCAAGAGATCAATCTGTCGATATGGACTTAGTAAGCGGTATTCTGCCTGCTTCAGGGTAGAAGAGTTATCACTGGCATTGGGCCCACAGACATCAGATGATTCGCCACTAAGGACGGTCATTAGCGGGCAATATTGATCATGCTTACCGTGCTCGTGATGATTGACCAACACATAGCGTTCTTCAGATATTTGCCGCACAAACATTCTGGCATCAGGCTTCTTGCACCCACACAATAACCAAAATTTATTGTGATGGAGATTAGCCAGTAGCTCTTGCGTCTCATGAGAGTCACGATGATCAGGGTGCAGGATGGTTGGGTTTTCTAGCCTCCTAATTGGCTGCAATGACCCCCCTCGCACAATCCACGTTCCCGCCATAAAAACCCCCCTCCTTTTTTATTGCCATTTTATCGACACCACCTAGTAGATAATGCCACAAAAATTCTGGGGGGACGTTGAGTTGGTCAAAGAAAAAGCAGTAAACCCTTGGGGACAGCTGTACGAGTTCCTTGGAGGAAGAGAGTTATTGAACCTCGCTCTGGAGCCAAACATCAAGATTCTCTACATGGCAATCCGCGATTTTTCAGCGCACTTTGCGATCTTCGATTCGACAACACCAACTACGATGGCCCCACAAAATGAATTACCAATGCTGCTTGTCGCAAACCACTGCCTCGACGCAGCTGAAACACCAGAACATGAGGTTGAAAGAGCAATCGAACGTTGCTCTGTTGGCCGGCTGAGCTTCTATAGCAATGACGATAGCTGGAATCCCAACGCAGAGCCGCTCTACAAATTCGCAGGCAGGATACACCCATCGCCAGTGTTAAAGAAGGTGATGAAAGAACCAGACCCGAGAGTTATTGAGGTCTGGAAAACCATTTTAATCGCAAGCAAGGAGAAGCACGCGTGCTCAGCTGGTTCAAATCGTCATCCAGACAAAAAGCAGCCAGAGAACAGGCCGCAAGTGCAGAACCAACAACACGAGCGACTGCACTAAACCGTTCCGCGCTCAAGGTAGAAAGCCCCGACGCTCTACTCGAACCTCATTTGCCAATGCTGCAAAGCTTGATCGCATTCACACAACTGGATGAGGCAAGATTCAACCTCTTATATATGGAGCTTTTTCGTAATCTTGCTCGGTGGTGCCAGCACATCCCAGCCAGTGAACGCCATCACCATTCCCATCTTGGTGGTCTACTTGAGCACAGTATTGAGGTTGCCGTTTACTCTGCCCGAATTGCGGGACGCTTTCTCTATATCGCTGATGGAGAAGAACAGATCTCCCAATGGCAAGCACTATATATCTACGCAATGACCTCAGCCGGTGCTCTGCATGACATAGGCAAGCTCATGACGGATGTCGATATTGTCATGGTGAACGGCGAGGAAAAAATCCCTTGGCTGCCGCACAAAGGACCTATGCCTATAGGTACCAAATATATCTACAGGCATAATGACCGCCGGCAACATGGCATTCATGAGGCCGCAGGCCTACCCCTGGTATTCCAGATCATGCCGGAAGCTGCATTGGGCTGGATTTGGAAAAAACCGGTCATCCGTAATGAGTGGTTAGCCACCATCGGTGGAAAGGCCATGGATCTGGGGGGGAATATCGGTAGATGCGTCATAGAGTGCGATTCCCAATCGACCAGTGATGCGATGCTCGATGCCCCTGTGACTACTTCTGCTCAGGCATCTGCAGACAACTCCCTTGCTAAGAAACCACAAATACATGCACTAGCGCTTAAGGGCATTCTGCTATCTATGCGCGACTTCGAGCCGAATAAAAAAGGTTCGCCGTATTGGGTTTCTCAGCAATTTGTAGCTTG
The DNA here is from genome assembly GCF_027706025.1 of Aeromonas sp. Y311-2. Lineage (NCBI taxonomy): Bacteria > Pseudomonadati > Pseudomonadota > Gammaproteobacteria > Aeromonadales > Aeromonadaceae > Aeromonas > Aeromonas sp. Y311-2. Next base: position 71,196 of record NZ_JAPDCL010000013.1, read on the forward strand.
CGTATCACCCCGCTTCACCGAATGTATCCGATCCTCCCTTGGTTCAGAAAGTCAGTTTCTACCAGAAAACACTAGCCTAATTTATGACACCATGGGTGACAACGGCATGCTAATCCCTAACTCAGCAGGGAAAGCGATGCACTCTCTTATGTTTAGTCAAAATCAAAAACCGCTCGCCGTGATTCTCATCAAACGCAAGGTGATTGACCCGGAACTGTCACTTCCAGTTTATCCAGGTAGACTTCTTTGTCCGTCCGTAGCAGAACAGTATCATCACCAAATTTCTACTGGCGAAGCGCAAACACCTCCTAACGCCACAACCAGTGAGCAATCATCTTCCAAAAGTATTTCCGTCCCGAACAGACAGGAACAGCACACTCCCATTCAGCAGAATGGTTCATCAAAAAATGTGAGTGAAAAATCCTTATCAGGTTCCTCAATGGGACCTAGCTCTACACTTGCTGCACATCAAAAAACGCGATCAACCACCTCTGAAGTGGTTCAAACCACCCAGATAGAGAATTCAACAAGTGACCGAAACAGAGTCTCCGGCGCAAGTGCTAATGTTCAAATTCGGGAGGAAGGTAAAGGAAGTGATTCTCCTGATGAACATACAATCGACATCGAGGAGCACAACAGTTTTGTGTACCCATTGACCATGCAAGTCGAAGGGGATAGTTACAAGGAATACATGACAAATAGACCCCAAATCACCAAAGAAAAACCTTCTGGCACTGGAGAGACAAGATCCGATGTTGCCAGTAATTTCATTGAGTGGTTTAGAGCTCAGATCATCACAGCAACCATGCCTGTGAATGCCAAAGGGGGGGAAGTTCACATTGTGAGTGGCAACCGACTTGCCATTGTAAGTCCCGCGGTATTCTTCAAATACCTTGATCAATCTCGAGGCATCAGAGACCAGGATGCCTCATCACGACGAGCCATGGTATCGAAACTACAGCACTCATTAGCCACACATTTCACGTTTGAGCGTTCAATCATTGGCGGGACAATGATCCAAGCAGATATCGTAGGGATGAGGCGCTCTGGGAACTTCCATGTCATGGTTTTTAGCAGCGAGAGTACGCGTGCACTGCAACTTGACCTTGACTATAGCAATGCAAATAGATTCATAACTCTGAGCGACATCGGATAGGTGTTGTAAAAAAAAAAGCACAAATTTTGTGGTGATTGGCGAGGAATAAACATGGCGGAAAATGAAACAGAAATAGACCTTAAACGGCTGGATGGTGGCGAACGCTTACTGGCAATCTCTGCACTATATGGTTCAACCAGCATGGAAATCCCGGTTGAAATCCCAGAGCGGTTAGCAGATGTTTTGGCGTCATCAAAGCGATTTATTCGTGACTACCGAGTGAGCTGGAACAGTGTTGTCTCCTTCGGTGCAGACCGCCTCCGCAACGCCTTAGCCATGGACATAAAGCAAGTGGCTGGACTTCTTTCGCAAGTGTGTAATGGTGAAAGTGAATGGGATAACAATCCTCAGAGCCCAATTGAGGGATATACAGAGCCCATGGCTATTGCACATCTTCTTCGCCGCTCACCATCTATCACTCTCACATCAGCTCCACAGGAAATTCTTGAGTCTATACAAGACCAGTCCTTCCTCAATGATGCGATATTTCAAACAGCGACTGCCATTGGTGACATCTTTAAATTCAAAGTGTCTGCCATAACACATGGTGGTTTTGCAGTTGATATGCGCAGCATTGAAAGCAAGGAGCAGATGATAAGAGCTATACCACTCCTACTATGTGGAGCTCAATCTACACGCAGTGAGTCTCTGGCATTTGGCCTTGACAAGATCGCTCTTCGCAATAGCTATCGTGACGAGGATGAACTAGCAGAGGCCATTCAGTGTCGCTTTGGAATTTCCCGAGCAGCATGGGCTAACGCAGCCATGATTTGTCTGATAGACCACTCGAATAACAACCATGTCCATGCTAGATATAGTGTTCTTTTTCGTCTGATTAGACGTTTTTCTTTGCAGGGACTTCAGGGAGAGGAAGGTCATTCCAATGTCATATAAATACGATGAAATGGCATTCTGTTGTGGGGAGCTCCTAACAGAGATCATCAAACACTCTATCCTCAACAGATCGTATGCCGCACCATTCACCCACAACCTGAATGGTTATGGTCTCGAGCATTATTGCAACCCCAAATTTTGGATAAGGGCTTTGCAAAATCGACGACGCGTGCTCGATGACATTTATAATGACCCGAGTGGATGTTTTGGCACTATCGATCTTAGCGGCGTTCTGGCTGCGATCAGGAACGGCATACCAGCCAAACATGAGTTCACGGATGCGAGATATCCTAGTGCGCTCCTTCTGCACATCATTACTAGCGAATTCACCAACTGTTTCATGCTCGCTGATGTCTGCCAAATCACGAAGGATGAACTAATTGAGGTGGTAAAATTCTGTCGAACCAACCCCGCAAGACTAGGTTATCTAGCGACACAGATTGAACCACATCACATATCATTGTCACCAGATATCGCCATGATAATTGGTGAGTCTGCAGAACAGCTGAACGAAGACATCAGAACACAGCAGTTGCTCACTCTGCTCAAAATGAACAGAAAAAAAATCAAACTCATCACCAAGACACCAGCAACCGCGATTGCATGGATGGGCACCCATAACTCGCCAGGCAGACCTCTAGTGAAAATGAACCCTAAGCTTGAGGGCCTCATCGTACATGCAATGAATTTGTATCAGTCCAACTTCAACTCACTGGCGCCAGTTGATCTATTCACGCAAATAGTGAGGTTCATTGTTGAGTTTTACGAAGACGATGAGGATCAAGAAATGCTTCTAAAGCAGGCCGGCCAGCACATTGGACCATTCATGGGCCAGCTTGCAAGATGGACACAATCAGATGTGAGGCGTTGTGAGAATGAGTGTCAGGGGATGAACCTAAACATCGCAATTAATCCGGCCATCAAGACGATGGCCAGCCAAATTTGTGCAGCAGTAGATGTCATAATCTAACGTGAAATGGAGATATATATGAATATGAATAGCAAACTTTTACTTGGCGCTCTCAGTGATGAGAGCAACTCCAGTAACATGCTGAACGAACTGGGTCGACTCAGATCTCAAATCAAGATCGAGATTCACACCTACGAGGGTGCTGCTCTTTTCACAGGAAAAAAACGTGAGTCGGACAACGACGGAATTGAAGACCCGGCTCAACGTAAAAAATTCACCCCACACAACCTCACCATGTTGGCACAGAGCATGATGCTGCTCGAAGGGGACATCAAGCTCGACAATCCATATGCCGATTACTGGTTTGATGTAGTGTGGACTGCGGTGTCCGAACTGCGGAATGAGATCAAAATTAAGCGCGACGCGCTCATCAATCACATGAAAGGCAGAGTACCTGAAAATTTCAGCTCATCGGAATCATTTTCCGTGCAGCCGATGGTGTATCAGGTTAGAAGTGGAAGCCAACTATACTATCAGTTCCTCTATGCTGTTCTTGAAATCGATGCATTTGTCAGATTGGTGATGCTTGCAAGTCACATTGCATTGATTACTCCGAATGCCAAAGCGGCCTATGTAAGAGATGTAATGCGTAGCTGCCGCGCATTGATCTCACGCGCCGCTTCTTATCGACACACACCAGTCACCCGTGATGATGTCGCAGCCAATAATGAACGTGCCCGCATTGCAGAAGAGCGCTACACCGCCATTGGCATTGTACCAACGGAAGGCCACTTCAAAGGGGAGGTTCGTCATGAGTTCGCTCCAGAAATCCATAGTGTTTCAGACAGAAATAACAACCCTTCTGACGCCTATGTTGAAACGGAAATCACGGAGGCAAAAGCTACAGAAGTAGTGTGATGCTTGAAGGTAACGATAATACCTTAAACTTACTCGTGTTAATGGATGATGACCAGATCAAGAAAATCCTCTCAGATGCAGTTGAAGAGCTTAATAATCGACTACGAGGAAAGTTACCATTGGTCATTATTATACATCGCAGCTATGGAAGATTTTATCTACGTTGGAAGGCGACAGATGGAAGTGGAAAACGGTTATCATCCTATACACGGTTTGCATTAGCTCATGATAGTGATACGCGACTGATCGCACATGAAATACAGTTACGTGTGGACTATATAAATGCCCAGGTTGGTCTAATCGCAAAACACTCTCGATAATAGAATAGGTCCGCAAGAGCGGACCTATTTCTTACACGGCACATTTCCATGCTGCCGCCTAACCAGTAGCAGGCCCATTCACAACCGCGAACCACACAAGGATGCACACTTTTACATTTGATCAAGATCAAAAAAACACTTAATAATCAGTCTGTGATACTTACTCTCGGTCTATCAATCAACCCCAAATGACAACCTTTTAAGCCAAAAATCGAGGCGGCACGCAGAGCTCAATACACCTAGGGATACAAAAAAAGACCCCAACGAATCCACACGGCATAATCGCGCCAATACGCCAAGACCCATAAGGCACCAAAAATGGGCAAAATTAGCGCCCCTGAACCTGACCGTATGAAAATGAGAAATACCGATTTTTACAAATAATATCAATAGCATATGTTTACACGGCATCAGAGTATCTTGCCGTGTAAACGCAAGGCGGCATGTTGCTCAGATGCCGTGTAGGCCGCTAGCCCAACCCCATCAAGGCCATGAGGGCTGCAGACCAGGTTTTCCCCCACACCCCCTTTAATGGTTAAGGGCAGCGACAGCCTGCCCCCTCCCTTCCCGTTCCATTGGCCCTTGAGGGTAGTCCCCCTTAGCTTGAACAGGCATTCGCGATCAGATAACATCTAAAACGTCATGGTGAACGTGACACAAACAGCGCCGCGCAGATCGTCGGCAAAAACGATCGGCCAGTTAGTCAGAGGAAATCTGGCCAGACGAGAGGCCCAGGGGATAGCAGAGGCCAGGATATTAAATCCTTCCCCAACAACAAATCTAATTGCTAGGAAAATGAACCGGCATTTAAATTTCAAGAAACACTAGAATTCTCTTAAGGCACCTCACGGTGCCTTAACTTTTTGTATCGCCAAAATAAAAAACACCTTCTCACCGTCACAAACAAAAACACCCAATATTAAGAACATGGCCATCGGATGAACGCGCTTACCAAGAAATATTATTCGCCAAAATCCCCAGCCAAATCTCTCAGACAATGCAACACCACCTATTCTATCGAGCCAATAAATCCACCAAGAAAAACGCGTCCATTTTCCAGTGCCTCTGCGTGGTAAAATCGGCGTCTTAAATCAACAATGGATGCCTCGTGATGATGACAGTTAAACGAACACTGACAGCGGTAGCCATCATGGTGGGGATGGCACATGGCGTTGTTGCAGCTGCGTCGGCAGACCGATATACCATATCGCGCTACACCACGATTGATACGACCCCAGAACTTCGACAATCAAATCCTCTACTCACGGTCGTGAGTTACTCATTTCCTCCAACAGTCGTGACCGTTGGGCAGGCGATCAACTACACGATTGAACAGACCGGCTACACGCTAGCATCAATGACAAATCTACCAGAATCCACAAAGGTAATGCTCACCCTCCCCCTGCCTAGTGTTCAGAGAAAATTTTCTTATGTCACCGTGCAGTCAGCGTTGAAGACCTTGGCTGGTGATGCGTTCATCTTGCTTGTGGATCCAATTCACCGAGTCATTACCTTTGTGCCATTCCTGCACGATGATGACGAAGAATTATCAGCAGATAGCGGTACAAAAAAATGATAGAGAAAGATGAAAAAGATAAGCAGGTAGGTGCACTATTCGCTTCGCTCGGTGGTAGCGAAAAGCCAGTATCTCAGGGTGAAACATCTAAACCTATTCCCACCAGTGTCGAGCAGAGGACATATGAAGATGAAGAGTCTGTTGATCCAATGTCGGTCGCCATGTCGATCGTTGGTGACGATGTAGAAAACATGTGGATTGTGGAGGGGGAAGTAGAATCCCACCCACAATATGTAACGGAGGGTGTTGGCAAAGACGATCCTTACACTCCCGATAGTGACACAAAAGAGGAACAGATCCCTCCCCCGCAAACTGATGGCTTCATACCCGGCGCACCTATCGAACAAGAGCTACCGGCGTTCAACAGCCTCGATGATGACTTCCATGCTAAGCAGGAGACAACTCCCACTGAGACAGATAGTTCCTCCACCTCATCAGCGAACAATGGTGGATGGTTTTCACGCTTCAAAAAGAAGCGTGAAGTGCATGTGAAGGAGAAAGAAACTGAGACAATGATCCAGGATGACGTAGAACAACCACTCCATGATGGGCCGATCAATACATTTGCCTCTGCACAACCTCAGCAAGTTGATGAGGCTGAAACAGAGCCGACCCAACCCTATAGTTCAAACCGGATTAGCAAGACGACCATAGCGGCCGCATTTGTCGGAATGGCCTTGGGTGTTTTTAGTTTTGGCATATCTTGCTACGCAATAATGGCGATCCCTCGCACTCAAGTTGAGGCCAGCTATCTGGCTGAGATTAGATCAGAGATTGTGGCCAGAATGGATAAGATTGAAAGCAACATTGCAGTTAGAGCAGGTGAGAGCGCCAAAACTATGGAGGATATAACTAAAAATATTCAAGCGCATGATGCCGATCTCTCTTCATTGGCAACTCAACTCAGAGATATTAAGTCGGTCACTGAAAAGATGTCATCAGACACCGAACTCGGCCTTACCTGGGCGAGGCAGACTCGTCAGATGACAGACAACCTTCAAGAGGCCATTGATGCACTTCGCAATGAGCAGGATAAGACCATCACAGAACTTGCCAAGCTAAAGAAGTCACATACCACAACATCACCTCAACGCGTCACAAATGCTGCGTTCAAGACAGGCGTGACTCCAACTATGCAGCAGGCAACTGTCATCGAAGGGTACTCACTCTTTAGCATTGATGATTGGGGTGGCGTACTGCTTATCACATTGATCAACGGAAATGATGTGAAGCGAATGCAAATCGGAGACGAGCTCGGGACATGGCGCCTAGAAGGAGCAGACAGACAGGAAAGACGAGCTATGTTTGCACAGGCGAATAGGAGAATAACTGTCGTTGCTAGTGGAGGAAAATGATGCCTAACCGCGTTCTCCTTTCATCCATTATTGCAGTGTTACTAAGCGGATGTAGCACGATCAGTAATTTCGCCCAATCTCTCGCAATGGACACTGACACCGACGCAATCCAGTCGCAATCTGTGCCGACAGTAAGAGCCTGTTCACAGGATGAGTTACTTGGTCTGCATTCACTCTACATAGACTCCTCAAGACCCTACTTTTCGGGAGGGTCCGTAATCATTTATGGCAGAGATGGTTCTCGCTGCCGCTTATCCATGAGGTACCTAAAATGAAATTTGGCAGCACACTTCTCGCTACCATTGTGGCAGGAATACTTGGTCTTTCGGCATCAGCATATGCGCAACAAGCTGGGACTGAAACATCCAGAACTCCCTTCAACTCATCATCTGGTGGCCAGGTAGAGGCGAGTGAGAGCCGAGTTACACCAAACTATCTCCAGTGGACCGGAGAGGATATCCGTCAATCGCAAGCCTGGGGTATGTCTCAGACGGAGTGGATGGAATACAAGCGGCTGATGTCAACAGGACAGAATGCAGCCTACTACGCCAATAAACCCGAGCTCACACCATTGATGGTTATGGGCATCAATGCCAAGACCGATTATGAAAGAACACGCTTTGCCAAGCTTTCCGTTGATATGGAACGTGAACGGCTTACCAAAGAGATCAAGTTTGACGAGGCTGTCAACCAGTACATTAAAACCCTGATCCCGACTCACCCAGTCTGGATGAGAGATGATGAGCGGAGAGCATGGGCCAAAAGGAATGCAGTGGCTGGTATCAACAGCACCAAAGCATCCGGGAAAGAGAACACTCTTGCCGTACCAATAAAAGACACCAGAACGGTTGCCTATGTGGATGCCGCAAACTGTGACTCGAAGTGCGTAGGCTTCATAAAGGGATTGGCCGGCCGCAGTACGAAACTGAATCGACTGGACCTCTTTGTTCTAAACGCTGGTACTGACGATGACTTGCTGAGCTTTGCCCGCAAAGCGGGAATATCGAGCCGGTTACTTTCTGATGCGCGAGCAACAGTGAATTATGACAGTGGTTACTACGCTAGATTGAAGCCGGCACCAGGCCTACCCGTTGCGTATCGAGTTCAACTGAATGATACGGTTGAGCTCAAGCCATGAAAATGAGAGCGGTCAGCGCCGCATGCACCCTGTTACTCCTCATGCTCTCGGGCCCAACGACCGGGAGTGAATCAACAGGAACGGCACGGAATGGTGCAACCCATCAAGTCAAGCGAGGCAAGGTTAAAGTGGCGCCCATTCCACCAGCCTTCTATGAGGTCGCTCGAATAAAACGAGTGCCAGCTGATCTGCTCTATTCCATCTCCCTACAGGAAAGTAAGCTCCCCACGAACAAAGGACGAGTGGTTCCATGGCCATGGACAGCAAACTTTAAGGGGAAAGGATACCGCTTCAAGACTCGGGTTGAACTGTATCAATTTTGCGAGGGCCTCCTCAAAAAGGGGTATCGAAGCTTTGACATTGGAATAGCACAGGTGAACTGGCTATGGCATTCCGATCGGTTCAGCGGCGATCTATGGGCCGCAACCGATCCGTGGACCAATCTCAATGCTGCAGCGGATTATCTATCTGAGCACTACAAGACCTCGAAAAACTGGTGGGTGGCTGCTGGCCAGTACCACCACCCTACAGATCAGGCTCGCGCAGCCACTTACAGACAGTCGGTATACAAACAATGGCAATTTGTGAAAGAAACTCTGCAGTGATCGCAGTAGCAATCATGCTCTCCGGTGCAGGGCTGCCTGCAAGAGGTGATGTCCCAGCTCAAGGTGTTGTCATCTATCAGACAGATAACGCATATCCGATTCGGAACTGGGTTGATGATGACTTCTACAGTGATCTGAAGAAGCCAGAGTCCCTCGACCAGCTGCAAGCCAACTTAAAAATGGCCGTGGATAACTTACGTCCGACATCAGAGATGCTGCCCAAAATTTTCCCAATTGAGCCCACGCTGATTAAGCCTGTCGTCCTGCCTGGCACTCAAATGCTCAAGGATTTGCCTGAGCTACCCCAGCCCCTTTTCATACTTGGCACAGATGAGTACAGCATTCGGTGGTTTGAGAGCAACAAGGAGGTGCTCACTCAGTATGGGGCAGCCGGAGTGTTGACCAAGGCGAAGAATCAAACGGAATGGGAATACATGCAAAAGCTGGTGGCCCCCCTGCAACTGTGGCCAATGAATGCAGATGCGTTGACAGACCAGCTAGGGGCCCCGGGCTACCCCATCATGATCACCAGGTCCGGATTCTTTCAGTAGACAGGTTTTCCATCTGGGCCGGCATTACGCCTGCAGGAAAATGACGCAATCCATCTGAGGACTGATCCAGTTTTCTCCAAACATTGAATATGGCCAAAATCCATGACAGCAAAATTTGAGATAGAGTCACTTCTTCGTCCACCAGTGGAACTGTATAGCTCAGCAATTATGGCTGGTGGGTCTGCGCTATGCTGGCTTGCACCGCAACATCTCATGATGGTTCCATCGGTAAGCTATGCATGTGGCAGCATTCTTGCGGCCGGGGCGCTGAGTCGCTTCCATGACGGTTGGATAGTCCACAATTACCACAAGAGTTTGACTCGTCTTAGTTACTACGAGATGAGGCCCCAGGATGTCCCATGCTCCCAGCGCCTTAACTGGATCGGCAGAGGGTTTGAGTGGAAGCCGATCCACACCCAGCGGATGATAGAGGCCCAGTCAATCAAGGCGATGAAGTACCTCGAACCCAGCCAGCTAAGCAAATTGGCACGCAGGGCAGAGATCAAGCTCGAGGGCAAAGGAAAACTGGCCGAGGCTATTTCCAGAGCTCTCCGCAAGGACAGTCCATTGAACCCTGTCCGCCCCCTCCCCCCCGTGGGAGGTTCACCTATCATGCATGCCGTTGAACCATATGAGATGGACGTCTACGAGGATCTTGGGGAGCGAGTAGCCCATAAAATCGTAATTGGTACCACTCGGGTGGGTAAGACGAGAGCTGCAGAAATCTACGTTGCGTCGGATATCGCCCGCGGAGACGGCTGTACTGTGTTTATGGACCCGAAATCCGATGCCGGCATACTCAAGCGCCTTTACACTGAGGCCAAGCGTCACAATCGACCATTCTTCATCTTCCACTTAGGGTTCCCAGACATTAGCTGCCGTTACAACGCGGTAGGCTCATTTGCCCGAATTTCCGAAGTTGCAACCCGGGCCACCAGCCAGTTGGCCAGCGAGGGAAATAGCGCGGCGTTTGCCGAATTTTCGTGGCGGTTCGTGAACATCGTTGCTCAAGCCCGGGTGGCCATGGGGAGTCGCCCTAGCTATGTGCAGATCCAGGGCGATATTGCAGACATGGAGCCATTGTTCAACGACTACTCCGAATATTACTTTGAGAAGCACCGGATCCCCCGCTGGCGCGAGGACGTCTCAACTATTGAGTCACACATGAAGGCCCCCCCTCGGCACATGCAAAGCCGCTCCAAGCGTACTGCTGCCCTTGAGGCATACATCAAGGGGAAACGAATTTTCGACCCAGTATTGCTGGCCTTGTTATCGGCCATCCAATACGACAAAACCTATTTCGACAAGCTAACTGCATCCTTACTGCCATTTGTAGAAAAGGTCACCTCTGGCCGGCTGGTCGAGCTGGTGGCCCCCACATATGATGCCAAAGACTCTCGCCCAATCATCGACTGGATGACCATCATGCGGCAAAAGGCCGTGGTCTACATTGGCCTAGATGCCATGACGGATAAAACCGTGGCGGAGGCCATTGGCGGCTCAATGCTTTCCGACCTGCTCTCGACCTGTGGCTATCTCTATAAATATGGGATGGAAAAAGGGCTGGTGGACGCCAAGAACGGAGTGTTACCGAAGGTTTACTTGCACTGCGATGAATTCAACGAGCTGGCCACCGACTTCGCCATACCCATTTTGAATAAATCCGGTGGCTCCGGGGTTCGATTTACGGCCTATACCCAATCTGTGTTCGACTTGGAGGCCAAGCTGGGTGATGCCGCCAAGGCTCAACAAATGCTATCGAACTTCAACGCCATCATCATGCTGCGTGTCAAGACGATGGAAACCGCTGAACTCCTCACCAACCAACTGCCGGAAGTTACAATCAGTGAGTTGGGCGCAATGAGTTCCGCACGAGACAACTCAGATGTGACGAGCACGATTCATTTTGAATCGAATAACGCTGACACAATTGGCACACGCCAGGTCCCCCTCTTACAGCCATCAGACATAATCCGGCTCCCTAAAGGCCAGGCTTTTGCACTCCTCGATGGAGCAAAACTCTACAAATTGAGGTTCCCGCTGATGGATGACAAGAAAGACAACATCACGATCCCCAAAGACGTAGAGGAGATCTGCACGTTGATGGAGGCGAATTATCAGACATCTGACAGCTGGTACAACAACCTGAGCTCTTGGAAGAGCATTGAACGACCAACTGCGGCTAACAATCCATTTGGCCAGACCGCGGCGAATCTACCTGATGAACTGGCAGCGAGGGTTGCCTGATGGCCACACCGAATGAACGCATTGATTTAATCTCCTTCGTGGTCATCTCGATAGGGATGGTAATGGGCGCCACTGTTACCGGCGTGATTATGGAGTGGATTGGGATGTATTGGTTCTGGCCGGAGCAAGGGGCTAAACACGCGCTCCAAATGGTGATCGATGAAGCAAACTATCTGAATAAAGACTTCCTTGATGCGGTGTTGTTTGGCTGGACCCCGATTCAAGCTGTCCACTTCGTGACCGAGGCTATAACCGGATCCCCAATGGGGCCTGACGTGCTGGACCCCGCGAGGTACCGCTGGCTTACATCATGGTCGGCCCCCATGGCGGTGTTTCAAGACTACCTACTAGCCGCGGTTTACATCACCATTGTGTGCCTTATCCGCACAGTGATCGTGCTGTTTACGCTGCCATTGTACGGACTGTTTCTTTTTATCGCGTTTTTTGACGGCCTTGTGCTGCGAGACCTTCGTAAGTACGGCGGTGCCAGAGAGTCAGGGTTACGGCACCACTATGCCAAGCGGATGGTTTTGCCAAGCATCTGGTGTGGCTGGGGTCTGTACTTGGCCATCCCGGTAACCATCCATCCCAACTGGATATTGGTGCCTAGCGCCTTGTTGTGCTCGCTGTCATGTTGGCTTGCTGTTCGGTTCTTCAAAAAGCACCTGTAAACCGGTATTGGAGGTGAACGTGACCAGATCACAGATCGTAGCAATCCTGAGTCGCTATCCCTTTCTGGAGACATCTCAAGCTCTGGAAATGCTTGCTGACAGCCAAGACGAGGCTCTCTGCATGCAAGAGGTGCTCGCGATCTGGGATCGAGTTTCAACATGCCTGGATCATCACGAGACTGACGACCGCTCAGGAGAATTACGGCGTCTTGAAAATGAGCTGGCAGCGAAAGGTACTTTCCGCGTTCTCGATGTCAGCGAATAGTTGATCACCATTCAAGAATTCACCAAACACAGAAAATATCCTTATTTTTTGCAATGCGAGGAGTAAAAAATGAAATTTTTAAAGGTTTTATTTAAATCATTAATTACCTTCCCGTTTGTCGTGTTGTTTTGGCACACGCCATCGATGATGCGGGCAGCCATCCCTGTGGGCGCGGAACTGATTCATTACCTCTTAGGTCTGATGACCAACATCATGTTTTTTCGCTATATTGATGATATTGGCTGGATCCAAAATGAAAATACATGGCCGTATGTCGGCTTGTTTTTTGTCGTGCTTTTTGTAATTACATTTATGCAAACAGCAAAGCATATGGAGCAAGATGAAGAATATGATGCCCGATGTGCGGCCGAGCGTTTAGAAAAACAGCAAAACAACCCATGGGGGCCATATTTTGGACAACCGGTTGATGCCGCCAGCGTGAATATAGAGCTGACAAACGGAAAGATCTTGTGGCGCGTACCCGCTTGCAAGCTCGAAGAGCTGGCCGAAGACGTGAAACTATGGATGCCGACAAAGCCACGTACCTAATCAAAACCGTTTAGCAGGGAAAAGCCATGTTTTCAAAAACACCTTTAATTATTATCGTAGCGCTGAGCTTTGCGATGGCTATCACTAAATTCTTTTACCCTGAAGTTGGGACAAGTGATACCGACATTACCTATGGCAGACTAGAAGCTGTGGTTGAGTTTTTAAAGCTGATAACACTTGAGTTTAGTATTGCTGTAGCCGCTCTGATTTTTTTTGTCATAAAGAACTCCAGCAAAAAAAGAGCATTTATTAAAAAAGAAATGTGTGACATCATCGCATTGGCGCTCATTGTTTTTATACCGATTGCATTTATATTTCTGTCTATTGATTTATTTCATGGAGTTATTGGTTGGTTAATGAGGGATACCGATGTCGTATCCCATACAATTCAGCTTGCAAGAATGTCAGAAAGCATTGATGGGGCAGATGAATTGATTAAAGAAACCAACAAGGCAATTTTATCCTTATTGAGGGATAATAATAGATTCAACTACCATCGATGGGTATTGGGAATAATTATTTATTCGATATTCATGTCGTTCCTTGGCTTAATTTTTGTTATTGAATACTGCAAGCGCAGAAATAAACCATCAATTGGATACATACCACTCCCCCATAATACAAAAAATGAAAGCGATATATGCGACACAACAAATTCATAAGGGGTAGGCAATGCGATACACACTCAGCGTTATCCAACACTTCCGATCTGGACATCTTACTCTCCAACACACCCTCTATGCGCTGCGCATTAAGCCTGTAGCCGTTTCAAGCAAGGGAAAGGTCTGGATAATAGATCCAGACTTCAAGGTTTAAGAGACATCTACTGACTTAGGGCCTATCAGAGAGCACCTGAAGTAAGCCACCTGACAGGTAAGGCTAATGGCCAGGGAAGGCGCCGCATCAGCTTGGTACCCATCAGGTGGCGGCATAGCATAATAGACAGCCCGGCAAGATGGCAGCAAAGTTTCATCCAACAGCTGCCCTTTATGCCCTTCTGAATCCCTCACCAATGCGACATAAAGGAGGCAGCCACTGTTGCTGGTGGATGACTGCAACCAGAACAGCACAACCCGGGTACAATGGGGTACCATTTTGCCCTGGAGAACCTCGATGCCCGCCCTTATCCCCGAACTGATCGCGCTGGCCAGCGATCCGACCGTCAAGACAACCGACCTGCTGCGCAAAGCGTTGGTAGCGGCCCGCCTGCTCAAACAGCCAGAGTGGGCCACCTGGATAGATTACGAACTTGATGGATACCCAGAAGGGATTGACCCCCCCTCCTACCGTCAGTTGAGGGGAGAGTTGTATTTCACTACCCCAGGGCGGGGCTTATCAGCACTTCCAATCGTAAATGTTGAGCTACACGAACTGATGTCTTCCTGCCTCTTCTACTATCCCATCGGGGCGGTGGAGGCGTTAGCCACTGGCGGCGAGCAAATCAGGCTACCCATGGATGCCCATAAACAGGCATTGATATCGAAATTGTATAGAACAGAGACCCCATCAGAAACCAGGTTTGGTGCAAACCAGGTCCAAGTCTTACTCGACACTGTGCGTAACAAGGTACTTCGTTGGGCGCTCGACTTGGGCGATGCGGGGATCCTCGGGGAAGGAATGAGTTTCACGCCTCAGGAGCAGCAACAGGCCCAGCAGCTGGCACCGGAGACGCACATTCACATCCGGGATTTCACCGGTGGCCAACTGATGCTGAACTCCCCGGCCGGCCAGCAACAGCAAACAGTCACCGGTGACCAGAAGGTAGCGGCACTGGATGCTCTGCTACCTTGGTTGCAGCAACAGGTCGAAGCGGGACAACTACCGCGGGAAGAACGTGATCAGCTGCAGAGCCAGCATGCCGCGCTGCAGGCGCTGGCCACGTCACCCAAGCCGGGCTGGCATGTAATAGGGGCATTGGCTAGCAGTGTGCGGGCGATTCTGGAAGGGGCCGGCGGCGGGGTGCTGACAGCACAGGTGTTGGGCTGGCTGACCACATTGGGCGGCTAACGTCCACTGCTCATCATCCTCTTCCACCAGGTCAGTAAGCGCCAGTAGTTCACCATGTGAAGGGCTAGCTCCGGCACCAGGCACTTGCATCCTCAGATAACGGTTGATAATGCGACCGGGAACCAAAACAGAAGCATAGAGGACACCATGCAAGAACAGGCTTTAGACTACCTAATCACGCTGATCCAATCTGGCTATGAATACCCGGATGCAGAATGGAAGGCATCCCAAAAATTTGGGATATCTTGTGATGAACTGAGAGATCTCTACGATGCAATACCGCGAAACAGGACATCATAATGACCAAACGACTTCTGATGTGGGCGTATCTTGATGGGTACCAACAGCACTTATGGCCCCGCTGGTGGAGAAGCCTAATTGCCGGCACGCCGCTCCATAGGGCGTGGCTAGCGGGTCATATGGGGTGCTTTGAACCTGATGGTGGAGTTTGCAACAGAGAATGGTACACCAGCAGGTAACCCCTAAAGGAGATAATTGTGAGCATTATTGGAATCCCTAAAATCAGAATGCAGGCAAAGGGCCTATACCACGCCGGAAATACTGAGGCAGCCCAATCCCTAAAAGACTTGGCCGATGCCTATGAGTACCTTGCGGCCGAATATGGAAAAGTTATGCAACAGGCAGGGTTCAGTGAAAGCCGATTGGCGACTGAAAAATATGCGCTCACTTGGGTAGACCCAGCAAAACGTCCGGCTGGGGAGTGATAAATCATGGCAAATGTGTTTTCAGAACAGGTTGACAAGGCTGTCATTGAAGCGGCTGCATGTCGAATTGCTGTCTACCCAAAAATCTATGGTTGGGCCTCAGAGCGAGTACAGCTGGAACTTGCTGATTCAACCCAGCAGCTCGGGGAAACAACCCCAAGCAGAGGTGGGGGCCACTATCTAATTGAAGGAATGGATCCTAAAGAAGCAGCTAAGGCCGCACAAAAATTGCGTGGGAAAGCGGTTAACGTAATTCACTTTGAGAAGGTATTAGATGGAATCGCAAGATGATGTGGAGATCGTATGGAACGCCGAACAATATCTTTCATCTGTGCCGGCAGACATTGATACTGTTGCTGAAAGTGGTGGGCTAATGGCGTGGGCTGAGGCTGAATGTGCATTCTCGGAATCGATCATTGAAGGAGGAGCATCTGCATTAGCGGCCGTAGCAGCAGACCAAATACGGGTCCAGCTCCATCAGCTTGCTGAAGCCTCCCCTAATTGCCAGCAACTGCGAATAGGCAAAAAAATTATACATGAGGCCGAAAAACTATGGGCTACCAGCAAGGAATGAAAAAGGGCTGCCCTACGGCGGCCCTTTTCTTTGCCAGAACAGAGTTGTGCCAACCCCAATGGGGACATAATTTGAATTTAATCACATTCTAGGCATCTGATTGATCGTTAACCCCCAACGGGGAACCACGGCTATTCCGATCCGATGATTGAGCTCTGCGGCCGACAACCCCCGCACACGGGGGAACTACCAATTTCAATCCAATGATTGATATCTATCAGTCCGACAACCCCCGCACACGGGGGAACTACCAATTTCAATCCAATGATTGATATCTATCAGTCCGACAACCCCGCACACGGGGGAACTACCCTAAATTTCACACCTATTGGCGGCAAGTTTCCACCACTTCTTGACACGTTCATGACCGACACATTTGGTGAAAACATGAGGTCAGCGAAAATATACCATGCCGCCACTTCCAAACACAAAATCAAGTCAATAAGTTGAAACCAACGGCAGTACGAACCGTGCCAAGAAAGAACGACGACGAAACCGGCTTTGCCGGGCAGGCAAGATCGGCCATCAAGGCCGCTATGGATGAAATGGGCCTCCAGGTAGGAGGCCTGTTTGTGCTGCTCTATGAGCGTGAGCCTATCGGCTCAGAGGTTCAAACGCTGCGCAACCGCCTGAACCGTGGCAACCCTGTTATGCGTCTCAAAAATGCCCCCCCCCTGCAGCAGCGGCTGATGGCTGATGGCTGATGGCTGATGGCTGATGGCTGATGGCTGATGGCTGAATTCTTCGGCCTTACAGCGCCAGAGTAAACCCCCTCCTGATCTCCTCCTTCCTCACGTCAAGGCATGGCCAGACGTGATCCGGCTCGGCGTACCCAAGCAACATCTGCACCACCTCGATGTTGCCAGCATTGTCCGCCCGCCAGAGGACGGAGATCATCTCATTTCACATCACGGACTAGCTGGCGGCCGGTGATCGAGGCGCCCCGGCACTTGCCCATGGCGAAAGGCGGCGGAATGACGGCGTAGTTTTATCGACCAGAACCCAACCTACAAGCTGGCAGCGCTAATTTATCCACCAGCTCACCAGACTGGTCAATTTGCATTAGCTAAAGAGCCATTACTCTATCTCCAACATTGAACAACCCTGGAGGGGTAATGGACTTTAGCAAAGCGATAGCCACCAATATTGAACTGCCACCAATGCAGGCTGAAGCCAGAAACACCATTCTCGACATCAACATGGGCACCAAGCTGACGGCGGCAGAGAAGGACGATTTCTATTCAAAATGCGGACATTTCCCGGCCGACATTTTCCTCATAAACGATCACTGCTTCACGATCATCTGCTACACGCCAGATGACTGGGAGTTGATACCGCTGACCAAGCAGGCCAGCGAGCGGTACCGGTGCCAACACTTGATCAACACCAGTGATTTGCATCATCGCAGCCTTACTATTCACTAATACTTAGAGGCACTCATGACTAATAAACTGACGGCGCCCCCCCGGGAGCTCCCACAACCAGAAGCCAGCTCACTGTGGTTATTTTTAAGTAGCCAACAGCTAGCAATCGTTCGCTACACAGCCACTATCGAGACAAAGCTATTGGTTGTTTATTCGCTGTCAAAGAACAGCGACGAACTGTTAACTCACCCACTAGAGACCTGGTATCAGGTCGCTTGTCGCTATGACCCATTAGCTACCAAAACGCGGGCCGCTCACACGTCCTATCAACTCATCCTGATGTCACTGGAGGCTCGCCTCAAAGAGCATTTAATGCAGCGGCTTGGGGCCGACGGCGCTGGCCTATCGACAGAATCCCTCATGTTGACTATTGAAGCACTTGAGAAGATCGCATTTGAGCTGTCATGCCAACCAAATGAGATCTTGGGAGAGCTTTTCGGTTACCCCGAGGAACACACGCAAGAGGCCATGCCAGAACTGGCCATGGAATCAATCTCGCGCTTAGCATTGATCCATGATGGAGTCTTTGACGCTGCCGGCATAGAAGACTCCCGCCACTCGATCAAAGTGTTACTCGATGCCAGGGGGGGGAAGATGTGTTGTGTGGAAATTGAAGCTTATGCCGCCATTGCAAGCAGCCTAGTGAAAATGCAGGTTCAACTAGGAAGAGTCCGGGAAGAAGACTACGCGGAGCAGCTTGCAGAAGTTATGACTTGGCCCCTTATTGGGTACCCAGTCGAGCGTTAAGCATCATGGCTGCAGCCACCTTTTCTCCCTGTTGCTGCAGCCATTTGCCCACAGAATGTTGGACACTTATCCAGCGATTCTGTGGATAACTCTCTAGGTCGACAAAATTAGCGGATATTTCGGCATAGGATTAAGCCACATCAAGCCGTGTAGACTGCCGTTGCGTTGATTCCATTCTACGGTGACACCCCATGCTTATAGCGCGACAACCCATCTTTGACACCAGAACACACAAAATACATGCCTATGAGCTCTTAGCGCGAAATGGGTCCCTTTCAGTGTTCGTACCTCCTGCACCGCAGGACCATGCTTGGGCCCAGATTGACAGTGGGGTTGTAGAGATGGCCGGCCAGCTGCTGAAGCATGATAGTCATCTGTTCTTGAATGTGAGTGAGCAAACCCTGCTGCATGACAGGTATTTCCTACCCTGGCTGTCCCATATCGAAAGCAAGCTTGCGTGCCATACAGTATCGATAGAAGTGACCGAACATGTAAGCACTCGAACGCTCGATAAACGTTGGGAGCACCTGAGGTCATTGGGGGGGATGCTGATCATGGATGACTTCGGAAAGCAGAACTCTACATTGGAACGCATATGCGGTTTCGACTGGGATGCGGTCAAGTTCGAAGCAAGCCAGCGCGATTATTCAGAGCTCCAGTATGATGCCATTCAAACCTGTGCAGACAGGGGGATCCTAACTATCGCCGAATGCATTGAAACGCATAGCCAAGCCTCTGCCGCCAAAAAACTTGGGATGTACCTGCAACAAGGCTATCTGTGGGGAAAACCTGAAATAGTCAGACACGCTCAACGTCATAATCCCCGGCATTTGGGTCAACCTGCAACCGAAGATGGCCGATGAGTGAGTCGGGCGGATATTGACTACGCCCGATGGGTATCAGTCTCACAACGAATAGCAGACGAGTACCACTCATGGTGGTCAGCCTTGCCAAATCGCCTGACAGAAAATATTGATCATCCTACTGGTCACCCCAGCAGGCCTCCCCCACCCCTTGCATTACTGAAGACAACGAGACAATCGCTATAGGCCCAGAAAAGAGGACTTAGCCATGTCTCGTCAATCTGCACACGATCCTTTTCATCCGAAGACGTGTCCCTACTGCACGTCACCCGTTGAGTTTGTGAGCAAGCGGGCCCTGTATCAAGTTTCCCCAGCAAAGGCTATGGTTTACCGTTGCTCCCGAGCTAGCTGCGATGCATATATTGGTTGCCGTGCCGGCACAGACATTGCGATCGGAACTCTGGCAAATCCAGAAACTCGACGTGCACGACGTGAGGCATACGCCTGTCTGAATGCCGTTATTGAATCCGGCCGAATGAGCAAGAACGAGGCGTATGCATGGCTAGAAAACCTTCTTGGCTTACCATATAACCGCAGGGGGATTGGATGGCTGGACGACCACGAATGCAAGATCTTGGTCAAAGCCTGCAGGGACATTTTAAGTAACTCTCGCTACGAAGCGTCAATGCGAGGCATTGCCAGTCTACGTGCGCTATTCGACGCAAAAAGGGAACCACAGAGTGAACAGCCCAAAGAGTCAAAGACTGAACGATTTATGGAGCGTTATAGAGCGCTTACTACACCTAGGTTATCTTAGCTCCTGACATTTTATGAGGTATAGGCAATGGGCGTGATAGTAAATAACCTTGCTGCATGGTTGCAACGTAATGGCATCCTGTTTGCTAGCCACCTAATAGGAACCGGCTTGATGATGCAAGTATTGAAGTTGGCGAGCAGTGAAAATGAACCACTTATTATCGGTGCGGCGGTGGTAATTGGGGTAACTGGTGCGATCTGGATGCATAGAGCAGCAAAACGGTACCAGGCCATAATCGGCGGATACACTGCCAAGAGCTTTGATGAAGACCCTCGCAACTAGGGGTCGCTTCAGAATTCGGAAATGAAAGCACGGTAAGCCTGTGGAGTGACCGCCCATCTCACAAACGACCGTTTTTGAGAGGCCTCAGTGAGAATAAGTTCCTTGCCAAGGCTGGCATAGCGCGTCTCTTTCTCGAAAACCACTCTCATATTGCACGGCTGAAACAGCCGAGTTTCGAGAACCACGAAAATGAGGCTTCTCGGGGTTAGCAGCATGAGCAAAGGCGCGCCATTGCTGGGAATCGAATCCCTTAACGTGCTTTAATTTCCGAATTCTGAATCGACCCCAACTAGCAAGTTGGAGGTTTTAACGTTCGGACGCTGGGAGGGATCTCCCAATGTTTGCATCCAGTGGCTTGCTTCGGTAAGGTGTCATTGTCCTGTTCTTGGATAAACTTACCGCGTTTGTAGTTTTCTATGGGGCCAATACAATGGGCCCCACTTTTTGCCCGCACACAACGCCCCCATTTCCACCGCACATACCTATAACGACCTGACACTGACGTCGGCGCCAGCCGAACGGGCGCCGACGTCAGTGTCGGAAGCAAGTGGGTGTATGTTGCGCTGAATGCTGCAACACTGTGCAACAAGCGCAACAAGCGCAACACACTAGGCTCCTTTACATCATTTTAAAGCCAGAGAAACCGCGCAGATGTTTACATGATGCGGGGATAATAATATGCTTTTCCCGTCCTCGGTGCCTATTAGAGGACAAGCCTATCGGCTGGTACCAACATCCAACCTCCGGCTTATGCCGCCCCCCCTACCCTGATCTACCCCAAGCCCTTGATGGCTGATTCTGCATGTCTGCTCACCGGTCTCCGGCGCCAGCGCACATGCAGAAACAGCCCCTGGCTGTCTATGGCGCCCCGATCTGCAAGCGCCACTTGCGATCAACATCAACCCGGATACAACCCACAACTAATCAGCCCTTACTGGGCTAGGAGTTCATATGATTATTGAGTCAGTTAAGGCTGCTGAATTACAAAAACCTGTTGTCTGGCTTAGCTGCTGCTGCTGTGGAGCCTCTACACTCGGCCGCCAGTGGCACAATCGTGATACCGGATATGGACTATGTGATGACTGCATTGAATTTTGTCACAGAGGTGAAACAGCAGACTCGTTTCAAAGTCTGTATGGAATGAAAGGGGTTCATTACTCGGTTGAATAGCCTCTCAGACCTCAAGACAGCCATTGGGCTGCCTTGAGGTTCCTCCCTAATGCCATTGCCTTCTGTGGCCTCTCATCCCCCGATCGGTAACTGAACTTCAGGCTGGTTCTGAATGTTCGCTCCTCAGCACCAAGTTGGGTCAAGCGTATATCCAGAAACAGCCCTTGGCTGTCTATGGTGATCGGTCTGCAATTCACCACTCGTGATCTACACCACCCTGGGCTACCGCCCAACACCAACCCGCCTCACAAGGGCCATAAAACCAGGAGCATACCCATGCTTACAGCCATCAATAACAAAAACGGTGAACAGCGCTCGTTTGACCACAGCGATCCCGTCATAGCCTTCTCATTTTTGAAGGCTCAAAAGCTCAAACAGATATCCTTTTGGCATTGCCAGGATCGAGCTGGTAAAGCCGCCTATCTTGGCAAAATCACACATGGCGAGTTTTCCTGGTCATGGGGAGATTGGTCAATCCGCTACTCTCAGCTTAACAAACAGGAGCTGCAGAAGGCCTTTTTGGCTTCAGGGGGAACGCTGTGCCCTCGGTGTTGTTCAAGCAGTATCGATGGTTCACATATTGAAATAATCGGTAGCGTTGCATCACAGGAACAAAGGTGCACTGATTGTGACCTTGATTGGAATGCTGCATACACCCTGACCGGTATCGAAATGTCATAATGAAAGCCCCTCAACCTCACCAGGTTGAGGGGCTTTTCTTTTTGTTACAGAAAGGATCTTTTGGATCGTGTTTGATCTGACTGTGATTTTGTGAAAAAACACCAAAATGCTCCGAGTCGTTTAGATCCTTTCTTAAAGAAGCCTCCCGCGATTTAAGCCTCTTCACATCGAGACCTAGACCTACGTATACCCTAGGCCTTCAAAGTTGCTCAGAGCGCTATATGAGGGGCAATCAAAGCGGATCCTTTGTTGGATCGGGCCAAAGAGATCCCTTTTGAACGCAATTTCGATAGAGATCACATTTACTATTAATAGATCTTGATCTCTATGTTCTTTTGGATCAGTTCGATCTTTTGATCTTAAATATCTTGGATCAGTTAAGATCTTTAAAGATTAGGGTCATGTAACCGATTGATATGTAAGGTGGTTTTTTGCCTTATATGGTGTGTCATTATTCTCTATGTGGTGTATCTCTATGCTCTATATGGTGTGTCACTATCATCTATGTGGTGTATCTCTATGCTCTATATGGTGTGTAACTATTTCATATGTGGTGTATCATTATGCTCTATATGGTGTGTCAATTAGACTCAATAGAGAATTAATTTGATTATATGAACACGTTTGACACAGTTTACTCACAGGATATGAACAGGTTTCTATGGGGCACAATAGAGTCGATTCAAATGCATGTGCAATAGGTATTTGTGAGCGGTTCTTAACCAATCAAGGCTTTCCTGCCGATATTATCGCCACAATGGTCCCCCTTCTTTTACCAAAAATTAACAATGATGCCATTTCTATGGTGGCCAATTTCCTCGGCGAAGCTCCAGACATATCGATTGGAAGTGCCGTGGATATTCTGTGGCCAGCGATATCAAAAATCCCGGTGTTAGTGGAGGGTAATATTGGCTCCAGGGCAGTGAGTGCTGGCGCTAGTGCGGTCGTTGCTGCCCCACCTATTGTTCGGATGCCGCAGGATGACATAGATGATGACATAGAGGCTGAGCCTGTTGTCACATCTCCAGCTCCAAAACGAAAGCCAATCGTCATCGATCATGACAACGGTGAGCCAGAGGAAAGCAGGGCACAGCGCAGTGCATTGTACCCCCATCGCTTCCCTCCCCCTGAAAATATTGATCTTCACCTGGATATGACCTTAAAGACAGGGTTGTTCCGGGTTATGGCGAATGGGAAAAAGCCACCAGCACTAAATGAGAACAGGATCTACCACCTCTCAACCCCTCTTGATTCCGGACATAAGTACATGTCTTTGAGTGGGCCGGTGTTGAACACACAGATGGATTTGGTCTCCTATATCTGCATCACACACTGGTTTGGCAGGCTCTCAAAGGATCGCTTTGAACAGGCCCTCCTGAACCCCATAACAATGCCGCTCGAGCGTTTTTTTTCACCTATACCCGATGAACTTCGCCCCACCAAAAGCTTGTCTACGGCGCATCTGATGAAGTCATTCACCCGTCTAAAAGGGGTTGTGTTGACGTTTTTCAGAGACATAGAGGAGGCCGAGTACAGGCACACCGGCATGGTTACAAACCTTGCTGGGACGCTGACTGTTAGCACTAATGGGACTGTGACGCTTTCGCCGACAGCAGAACTGCGAACGTTGTACCTCAACACCAAAAAACTCGTGCCAGTCAACCGCACTGCAGTGATTAAGTTAAGCTCGTCGATGGCTCGTTTATTGGCACTTTGGATTGCCGCCAAACCAGGGAAGTTGAGTGGGCGTCGTGTCTATCTTGTGCAGAAGCCTATGTCTGTCCTCGACATACTGAAAGAGATCCACCCTCGTGACTCAGGGAAATACACCAAGAACGATCGCTATCTCCTGTCTTCTGCCTTCCACGAGCTGTTGGTCTCTGGCCTAGTCGCTGCAGATATTGATTTTCGCAACGTAAAGTCAAAGGAGAGCAGTGAGCGTTTGACTTTGGCGACGATGATCACCATCAAATCACATTGCATTGGTGATGCGCTGGCGACGGTGAACGATCAGGAGTCCACTACCAGGGTGGATCTTGATGTGCCGTCCCCAAACCGTGAACCGGCAACTCAAACTGGGCGGCATCTCCAGCAATTGGCTTTTCCCCGCGGTCGGGCCAATCCTACTGCTTGGTTGGAACAAAATTCCGCTGCAATTGAAGCCATTTTGGTGCCTTTACGCAAAGCGGCCAAAAAGTCTATCGCCAATGCGAGAAAGGAGCTGGCTGGGGTATCGGACAGTAAGATTGCAGGGCTAGCCCGGGTATTTGTAAAAGCCGGTCGTGAGAATGATGGCAGCCTGATACAGGAGATCCTCAATACCGACCCTCGCAAGGACAAGCAATCTGAATTTGAAACAATTCTGCGTAGCATACCGCTTAAACCTGCGCATTTACTGGTTCGGCATTGGTATGCCGATCATGCCGCCACTATCAACAAGCTCAAGAAAATACTTAGATCTTCCAAGGATCCATTAAGGGAGGCTGCCAGCATCAATAAACGGGTCTACTTTGCTCGTTTAGTCACACCACTGATCGCAGTGGAGAAGCAAAGTGACGCTGACTTTTTTAAGGGAATGTGGGAGGCCGGTAGAGAAGGTATTGAGCAGGAGAAGCATGACGAATGGAACAAGGTGACCCTGGCCGGGCGAAGAAAACGGACCATCAAAATCTGATCGTAAAAAGTTGTCGCTATGATGCTAATTGAACAGAATGAGCCGCGAACTTACGTGCTCGAAGTGAGATCCAGGAGTAGGCCGCTAGATAGTGAGCCTATTGCATGGTTGTTTGTCGAGCGGCAGGAAAAATATCGCCGCGATGAGACCGATGGGTCCATCTATGAAGCATCTATCAGGCTGACCTATGAAGAAATAGTGACAGCCGCCCCTAATCGAGTCTCAAGAAAAGGCCAGTTTTGTGGTGGTTTTTCACGCCGAACAGCTGACAAGCCATTGGTATCACTTACCTCCTCATCGATTTCCAAGGGGGCCGTGTATCTAGATCTACCCGGGCTTGAGGGGATGCGAATTGGTACTTACTTAATGAACCAAATAGTGAAATGGGCGAAGCAGTGGCCAGATGCGACTGTTCGTTCAATTGAGTTGCTGGCCGGTCAGGCATACAGCGAAAACAAGGTTCGTCGTAATCGCTTCTATGAACAATTTGGGCTCGTGTTCGACTACAAAGACTCGGAGCAACGGGAAGGTTTGTCACAGCCCATGCTTGCGAAGGCATTGATCCCTGTTGATACCTGGAGCTCGAATATCCGCGAACGAGAGGTTCGTGATGCTCTTGAATGGGCTTTATATGACCGAGTGCAAACGAATATGACGCTCTCTAGCCGGGATCAGGCCGTGAAGCATTTGTTGGATGTTATTAAACGGGCTGAGGCCGCGCCCTTTCGCTGGGCTTTGCGCCAAATTTGGTGGCGTTTAGCGCCTATCTTGGCTCAGATAGGTTTGCTGCTGCTGTTGGTGATGCTTGTCAAAGAGTCGGTTGATCTGAGGTGAATAGGAGGCTTATGCAGAGTCTTAGGCTCCCTGGGTCGATAGGCCGCGTTTTGCTACATCATTTTTGAGTAAAATAGTTGACCACTGCGTCGAAATCCGTAGACTGAAAGTGAGCGAGAAGCTGACTGCTATAGGGAGCAATAGTCAGTGGAAGGACCCCAGAGTGACCCTATTCACTGTGTCGGGTGCGACCTCCCACCTTAACCTGAGGGTGGAAAATCATTCAGGGTCGAATGTTAAATTAACCGCCCACTGGGCGGTTTTTTTATGGGCGATTGTAAAGTAGATTGCCACATCGATGTTTGTTGAGGGACTTGATCTCGGTCTGCATGAAGTTCCACAGCACACGGCCATCCCAAGGGGCTACGATAACAAGCATTTGATATTTTTGAGAATATACGCCGATGAATGTGTAACGTACCAGATCATCATCATACATAGCCTCCCAGATCTCGTAGGGATAATGGAGCGTGTCCAAGGCCGTTGTGACATATCGTTCTCTCGCATCCCTCCTCTTCTCAACAATGTGTGGCAGGCTGTCACGAAGCACGTTCATTGCCCACAAAGGTGTGTGGACTTGCACTGCCCTCATTCCCGGTTCCAAAAAACCAAGTTGCTGCTCCATAGTCGAAATTGCGCCCTCGAATGTATCCGAAGCGGGAATCTCTTGGATTGCCGGTCTTAGCATTTCCGCTTCCAAATACCTCAAGTTCGGCAGCTCCAGATCCTGCCAATTTGTTAACCCGGGGATTATTTTCGACACGCCCTTACGATCCCTTCATTCAGCCTAAGCTGCTATTTTATCACAAAAAAAACGCCCCTAAGCGCCAACGAAATAACTCAGTATGTGAGCCGGGCCGCCTTGTTCACTGGCTGTCAGCCTATCCGCTTGGACTTTTTGAGGATGCGTTTAGCCTGGGCATCGAGAGTATCACGAACCCAATCGGACTTTGATTTACCCTCCAGTTCAGCTGCCAGCAGGTAGCTTTCTAACTGCGCAGCCATCACTCGGATCTCACCGAGGCGTTCCGAGTGCTTTTCATTATCGGGTTTAGGGGGCGCTCCGCGCCGAGGCTTTTTTTCATTCATGTGTAGATTATTGCACGTACATATATGCTTGACAAGATGCACAAAAAGCGCACAATTGATGTACGTACATATAACCACTCAAATAGAGTCGAGGTCGCTATGAGCAAGCAAAAAGAGTATTGCTATTCCTGGAACGGTGAGGACTTCAAAGGTGCCACTTTTGATACGATAAAGGCGGCTTTGGCGGATGCAGCCGCCGAGAACGACGGGGAGAATACCTGCGTACATATTGGCAAGGTGGACCACCCCAGCAATAGCATGTTCTTCCCGGATGCTGGAGATGTAATTGACCACATGGCTAACCAGGCTTATGACTACGGCGGGGAGCATGCGGAATACTACCCTGATGTGTCTGACGAGGCTAAGGCCGAGCTAGATGGGCTGCTTGTCGCTCTGCTTGACGCCTGGTGCCAGAAGCACGGGGTCTCCCCGAATTTTTATCAAGTTAGCGGCGTCAAAGAATACCCAGTACCGGCCATAGTCAAGTAAGAGGAAAATGTCACATGGAAATGACCTTTACAGCCCTGATAGCCCTTGGTGTGAGCTGGTCGGCGGGCGCGGTTCTTGAAGTGTCATCGGATGATGCGGATGTGCGGAAAATGGTACTTGATGATATTGCCGAGGATGGTGACAAAGAGTTTATCGATGCTCTTGGCGAGGGGCTGCCAAAGTCAGGCCTGATCAAGGTTCATGCCGAACTGGTCGGCTGGCCTAGCGAATATGAGGCTGGCGAATATCGGCTGATCAGTGCCACGACAGTATTGGCTCCTGAACTTGCTAACGTCATGGCTGCTGATGTTATAGCAGCTGCAAGCAGCTGATTGAGGAAAGAGCATGGCTGATTTGCCACCTCCAATCCCTCCTTCTGAGGGGAAGGTAATTTTTGATGCGTTGATATATCTGGCGTCAATACCTGTTTTGGTTTCGGCTTTGTGGATGAGTTTGACGAAGGGTTATGGGCTGGACAGGAAGACAGAAAGGCAGGCCAGCAGACTGGTCAACGTTGATAAGGGTAATTTGTATGAAATCGTTCCTACCTCTTACGTTATGTGCGATCTTTCTGGTCAGTGGTGATGCCACTGCAGAGCACATTATATCTCCTGAACTCGTAATCATGCCTGGTTACAAAATGTGGGTAGACTCTCAATCGGTCAGCGTAGCTGGCTCGGATGAATGTTATTACCCAGACCAAGTGAACTCAGTTGTATATATACCAAGTTATAAAAAAGATGAAAATAACTCGTGCATTGCTATTTTCCCATTTACCGAAAAGGTTTCCGTAATAGTTGATTTTCCGAAGGGGCCTTTGGTTGAAGTGTGGACTGTCGAGCATAAATCTGATCGAATGAGTTTACGTCGCAAAGATGGCTCACTCATAACGGAATGGGGCAAGTCTACGGAACTGGTTATCCCCTCACGCAGTTGATCAAGGGGTGTTTGTATCTATGTTCCCGACTATGAGTGTCAAATCTGCAACGGCTATGGAATTAAGCTTGTCCAGGATGAAGCCAATTAATCGAGGAACATTATGAGTTCAAAGAACGAGAGAGTCCCCAGCTGATATTGAACGGATATTGACCAAGCCAAGATATAGGAGACATTATGCTGTGTTACCTGTCAGACATTATCCCAGATGTTGAGTCAACAGTACCCGAAGGGTACAAAGGCTGCTGCAAGGTTATTTTTAAAGGCAGTTCCTCTCATGAATCATTTGCCATATTCCCCAATTTCGATGAGGCTGAGAGTGCTGCACATATTGCGGTTAACCCAACTGTAGGGGGATATAGCCGTGTCAGAATCGAAGCCGCTACTGAAGCTATAACCTATGATACAGCACTTGATTGGTTAAACGATTAACTCTCATATCAAGAAAAAATGGGCGATGGAAAGACATCGTAAATATTGGCGCACTGCTCACGATGGAACAGGCCTATGAGTGGATGACGCAAGGAGTAAGACAACATGGTCACGAACAGATTGTTTGCCCTTACACCGAACACGGTAGTAACACCTTGCCCGAGGTGCCAAAATAATACAGTGTTCATTGGCTGCTCATTGCGGGTAGCTGAGAATTGCAGTGAGGTTTATGTAACCTGTAAGTGCAGCTATGACCCGACAGAACAGGATACGGATTTCCGTTTTGAACATGCCCAAGGGTTGTTGGATGATAACAATTTGGCGATTGCACTTTCATGTTGGAATGATGCCATTGCCGATATAGCTACGAGACCCGCAAGAAGTTAGCTACTACTGGTGTGGGATGAAACCCATCCTCATCGGAACCTCACTCTACCGCGCTGTCCTCTGCCGGTGGGCCAGTATCGGGACGGTGCTGGTGGTCTTACCTGCGAACCCGCAAAAACAAAAACCGCACAAGGGCGGTTTGATTGTTGGCATTATTGTCCGTGCAGGTTTTGTTGAATTGTGCCGAAGTCCACCAGCTCCCCATCTCGATTGGAGTGGAATACTTCTCCTGAATCGCTGACAGACACAAACACTGGACGGTTCATCCCGTGTGGTTTTGTGGAGTACACAATAGTTATATGTTTTCCTCTGTAGTCGGCAGCCAAAGTGCATTTCAATTGTTCCAGAGTATCGAATGGTAGGTCGTTGCCAAAGTTTTTAATCTTGATCATGTTTACTTCCTCGTGGTGTAACGGTGAACAACTCGCGGTAAGTACCGTGTAATTGTAAGCAAGGGTCTCAAGGGGGATTTTCAGGCCGCGGATCATGCGCAAGTTTAACTTACTTACGTCTCTTGTTCAGAATATCAGTGACCCTACCGCGTTGACCGATCAGGTGTAAACCATTGCTGTTCCATCCTGAATTTAATGGCGGTCACCGGATCTGGAGGCGCAATAGGGTAATACTTGTTTTCATAGGCTTCGACGAGAATGGCCAGCACTTCAAGCTCATATCCTTCAACTGAGCCAATGTCAGCCCCCCATAGGGCATCAATCCGAGCCATTGCTTCTTCATAATCTTGGTCGGTGTGAATGGGTTTGATATACATAATGGCATCCTCTCAAATCGTCTTAGCGTCAACCTTGTCATACTCACTGTGCGTGCCAATAAATCGTACTTTGCACCACCGCCACTGGCGAGTGGTAATCCATAGCCACGATAAGCCGGTATTTGTTTTCTGCAATGTCTTCACGCTATCGGGTGTTGGCCGGTGCCCGCCGCGCTGCCGGTGATCGGTAACTGCCCGCCCAGGTCGCCGCCGTGGCGCCGTGGTGGGTAACCCCCCAGCCGGTGGCATCGGGATCGGATGTTGGCCGCCGCCTGCCGCGCCGCCGGTGATCTGCAGCTGCCCGCCCGGTCGCCGTGGCGGGTGACCCCCTGCCGGTTGGCCAGCATCGGGAGCGGATGTTGCCCGGTGCCCGCCGGTGAGCTGCTGGTGCCTGCCCGCGCCGTGGCCGTGGTGGGTAACCCCCAGCCGGTGGGCCGCATCGGGAGTCGGGGTGTTGCCGGTGCTCGCCGCGGTGCTGGTGATCTGCAGCTGCTTGCCTGGGCGACGCCGGTCGCTGTAGTGGGTGACCCCCAGCCGGTGGGCAGTATCGGGAACGGGTGTTGGCCGGTGGCCGCCGCGGTGCCGGTGATCTGCTGGTTCCCGCCCGGTCGCCGTGGCGGGTAACCCCCAGCCGGTTAGCCAACATCGGGAGCGGATGTTGGTCGGTGCCGCTGCGCTGCCGGTGATCTGCAACTGCCCGCCCGGTCGCCGCCGTGGTGCTGTGGTGAGTAACCCCCAGCCGGTGGGTCAGTATCGGGATCGGGTATCGGCCGGTGCCGCCGCGCTGCCGGTGATCGGTAACTGCCCGCCCAGGCCGCCGCCGTGGCGGGTAACCCCCTGCCGGTGGGTCAGCATCGGGAGCAGGTGTTGCCCGGTGCCCGTGGCACAGCCGGTGATCGGTAACTGCCCGCCCAGGTCGCCGCCGTGGCGCTGTGGTGGGTAACCCCCCTGCCGGTTAGCCAGCATCGGGAGCGGGTCGATTGTCGCGTTGTTGGCTGGCCCCCTCCCCTAGCCATGCCCTGTCGGGGGCCGGGAGGATAAAAGTGTTAGCTGATCGACACTTATCGTTTGGCACTCTTCTCGGGGTGTAATCTTTTTGATAAAAGCTCAGTTATGTATGGCACTGCACAGGTAAAACACTGAATGTCTGAATTTATGGATCTTGACCAACTAGCTCTTTTCCAGAAGCAGATAGAACAACGAGTTGCCGAGATCGAAGCAAGGCAAAGCAGCCAAACAAGTCTGCTTATGACAACAGATAGTAACGAAATGTCGGATGAAGCCGATAGGGCAAGTGTTGAAGAGGCTCGAAATATTGAGATGAACAGGATCGAGCATGATAAACAGCTGTTAAGCAAGCTCAGGTCTGCATTGACGCGTATTAGCTCTGGTGATTTCGGATTCTGTGAATCTTGTGGTGAAGAGATTTCATTGCAGCGCTTACATGCTCGCCCGGAGTCTCGTTTTTGCATCGAATGTCAGAGTGTAAAAGAATTCAATGAAGTGCACGTCTATCGACGTGTCGCCTGACCGTAGGGATAAATGAAAAGGGCCACTCCGGGAGTGGCCCTTTTTCAATGCAGAAACCAACCAAGCAAGAAACTGCTAACACATCCAAACGCAATGGCCAGTAACCATGGCAACAAGGAGGTTTGGGAGGATCGGTCCACCCGCTGATGGCGAGCTATGTGCGCTAGCTCGCTTCTCATTGCATCCAGAGTGGCTTTATGGATGCGGATAAAACGCTCGTTTTCCCCATCGAAGCGGTCAAGAGTAACCTCTAGGCGAACAGTCCCCTCGTGCAAAGTTTGTTGTATGCGGGACAAGCGTTCAGCCATATTTGCCAAGCGATGAATGAGGTCTTCGTTCCTCGCCACCTCTGATTGCAACCTACTTGCCGACTGTATCGCTTCATACACATCACCCAACATGGTAGCAAAGAGGACTTGATAGTTTAGTGCTGGTGGCGTGATTGTGCTGGCCCCCAGAGCACGATTTGTTTCAGACTGAGGGCCGTCCATCACGCAGTCTGCTTAGTGAGATTCAAGGATTCCCACAAATGAGTAAGCTTTTCCATCAGGGGAATGCTGCACATACGCAATGTGTTCATTGATGTCAGATGCTCGATTTCTTTGGCGTTGGGGTTTTTCCCCTCTGCTTTAGCCTTCATGACAAGCGCCCTTGCTTCACCGCGATAATCCCGGGTGTCTGCCACAACTGTCGCGAGGCTCAATCCATGGCGAGACAGCATCTCAAATGCTTGATTCTCTTCGATAGCCCATTTGATGTTGGTCTCTACCTTCGTGTGCTTCTTCAGATAGCTGATGAAACCCTGGAACTGTTCGTAATTGAAGAAGGTGGTCGGGATTTTGTTGAAGAGTGGTCGGATCCGAGCCGGGTCGACACCAATTTCCAGCAGGGTATTGATTGTCTCGCATGCCTCTTCTTGGGAGCGTTTCTCCGGGGTAACTGGCACTAAGAAGTAATCGAATTCGTGGCAAGAACCCTCGAACTTGCGAAGCCCATCAATGAAGAAGCGCACGTTGCTCATGCCAACATCAATAATGGCTTCATCTTCAATCATGATCCTGTTCATCAGCTCGGGAAATTGACCGCCATTCATAACGGTAACTTCTACCCCCAAAGCATCAGCAGCTTGGTTCATATCTTCAATGGAAAAAAGCTCCGCTGAGGGCATCATGGATTTCAACCAATGAGCTGACAGGGCTGTCTTACCCACGAAGCCCGTTTTAGATGCAACGACAACTTTCATATGCTAAATCCTTGTTTTTATTAGAGTTTTACTTTTCCGGCCCACACGTCAACAACTGGAGCCGACTTTATCGCCTCCTCCTCGTGAGGAGAAAGCGAATGCTCAGCCACGGCAGGTGTTTCTTCCGTGGCGATTTTGCTTGGTGAGGTAACCTCACGAACTGTCTGTTGGGCTGACGACACCGGTTCCTGTGAGGTGGCCTTTTGTCTGCGCTTTATGAAGGCATTTATAGACGACCTGGTTATCTCGATGCCATATGTCGCCTGCAGGTGTTCACGGATCACCTCAAGTGAGTGGTTTTTTTTCAGATTGAGGATTTCGTCTGCATGTGGCTCGAGTTTAGAAGCGCCTTTCCTACTTGGTAAGCTTGGTGACATTGGTGATCCTTAACAGGAGTTGCGGCCGATTTCCAAGTGTGCCGGCAGTGTCTAT
The DNA here is from genome assembly GCF_027706025.1 of Aeromonas sp. Y311-2. Classification (NCBI taxonomy): domain Bacteria; kingdom Pseudomonadati; phylum Pseudomonadota; class Gammaproteobacteria; order Aeromonadales; family Aeromonadaceae; genus Aeromonas; species Aeromonas sp. Y311-2. Next base: position 104,396 of record NZ_JAPDCL010000013.1, read on the forward strand.
TGGTGGCTCATCTTCAAGTATAGGATTTCTGCTGTCAATGCTTTGTATCGCATTTGAATGGTGTTTGACTCTATTTGAAGGCCTTTTGACGCACCTTTGAATCCCTCTTGTATCTTCTTTGTATCACTTGATGGTAAAAAAAAACCACACATGAAAGTGTGGTTTGGTGGCTAAACACGCCAGTGTCGTTGTGCAAGCATCATATCACGCCGGAGGCTGGCAGAAAATTTTTAGCGATGATCGTGCATAGCATTCTCAACCGTCTAGCGGTAAGAACTTGTAGAAGTATGGCCACACATCACAACTGCCACCGGGGCCTCTCATGGACACGCGCTAATTCCTGTATTACCATATTTTTCACACTAAAACAGGAATGGGGGATTGTGATGGGAAGCGCTTTAGCTAGACAGCAACGTCTGATGGGTTTTGAAAAGATCCGAGACTCCGCTCACTTGGTTTTGAACTACTTGGCAGACGTGCAAAGTGAGCGTCGGGATACTGCTATTGAGGATGGTTACCAAGCTGCTTCATACACCTTGTATCAGGTACAGCGGTTGCCAGAGATGACTCGAGCGAGAGTGGAGAATGCCATCAAGATACTCCGCGATAATGGTCGTATCTTCAGCCGCATTCCTGCTGAAAAAAACTCTATGCAGCCTCATACATTTTCTCTTGGGGATGTTCGCGCTATTTATGAAACAGCCGGGCTACCTTCATTCACTGAGTTTAAAGCCAAGCTGGGTGGAAGTCCTGATGGTAAGACGGTCGCATTTCTTAATCTGAAGGGCGGGGTTGGAAAAACAACGTCATGCGCCACCATTGCAACGGGGTTGGTACACCATAAAAATTTGATCCGTCACCGGCTACGAGTAGCTGTAATTGATATGGATCCTCAAGGTTCAACATCAGTTGCATTCGGTTTTGCTGGGATAGGGAAATCAAATCAGCAGCATTCGGCAATTGAGGCAATCGCCACCCGGGCCACTCCTGATACAGTGCGCTCCTGGATCAAACCCACCAGCAGCGAGGGTTTGTTTTTGTTGCCAGCCGGTAGTTCTGATGCTTTTTTCTCCCTGTCTGCGTATCAGTACGCTACAGAGACCGGTATGCACATGAGCGAACTGTTGTCTCGATTTGTTATCGATCCGATCCGTGACCAGTTTGACCTGATTCTCATAGATTGTGGTCCGCACCTTGACGCCGCACTACTTAATACACTGCAGGCCAGTGATAGCATGTTGGTTCCGATCGGTCTTGACCCGCTCGAGTTGGATTCCAGCGTGAAGTTCCTGTCGTCACTTCATGATCTACTGTCATCCATGCCGTCATCACGACTGGATCCCGATGCCATATGGCTTCTGGGTAGCAAGTTCGATTCTACCAATGCTCAACACCTCGATAACTACGCGATATTGAAGAGCTTGAAGCAAGTTCACTTGCTCAGGCAGCCAATGGATCAACTTCGCCCATTTTCAATGGTTGCTGAAGATGGTCGGACTGTCTTCACTGTGCAACCCAAGCATTACTCTGGCGACTCCCGATCCCTGCGCCGAGCCCAGAGTGTCGCAGAGGATGTTGTCTCTGAGTTTTTCACACATATTCTTGAGGTTTCAAAATAATGGCCAAGAAACGGCAATCATTAAGTGAAGGTCTAGCTGCTCACTTAGCTTCAACATCCTCTTTGCCACCAACTGGTCCTGGTGCATTCACCGTACCAGCTGATCTTGCTGGTGCCACGCTGAACAGTGAACAACAACTTGCCAACACGATCAGAACTATGGGGGCATTTCGAGTATTGAGGTTGAAGAGTGGACGGATCGTTAAGCTCACTTCAATCTATATCCCGGCAGAAGATGTTAGCGAACTGACTCTGATCCACGAAGCCAATATTCGTGGGTCATCAGGAGTAAACGAGAGCACGGTAGATGACATTATTGGCTCGATCAGAGCTGGTGGGGTCACCCATGAAGTGCTCGCAGTTCGTCAAGACGATGGTCGTTACGCAATCTTTGATGGCCAGCGCAGGCGTTTTTGCGCTGTCCTGGCGCAACAGGGGTTACCGCTTGCCTACATTGATGAAGGTGAGGGGTTGAGTAGCGCAGAGCTGCGAGAGTTGAGCCGCATCGCCAACCTTACAATGCCGAACTCGCTCTACGACAAAGGGTTGTATTACACAAAGGTGATGAGCGAGCAGGATCTCGATGTAGCCGGTGTTGCGGAGATGCTTGGTATCACTGATACCGAAGTTCGATATAGCCAGATGGCGGTAGAAATCCCACTACCACTATACGAGCTTTTACCTAGTGGCACTTCTACAGGCCGCCCAACTATTATCCGCTTGCGTAAAATCCTGAAGAGCCTTACTCAAGGTCAGGTTGCCTCGCTGGTTGAGTGGGCTCAGTCTAAAGAGACCTATGCATCGGCTCCCAAAGCAGTTGCAGACATTACTGCACAGGCAATAGAGCTGGCTGGTGAAAAGCGAAATAAAACTGCCAGAATCTCAGTTATCGGTGGAGTGGAGGTATTGGAGAAAAAACCAAATAAATTTGAGTTGACCCTCCCCGAGGGGATTACTCGTCAAGAATTGTTTGATCTGTTGGCCATGCTGGAGAAGTGAGGCATGAGCCGCAACGGTAGTGTGTTTCGAACTGGAACAAACTGGGTTGCTTCCTACCAGGGAGTTCGGGTCATGTATAGTGAGTCTAGGTTCGGGTATGCCGCTCAACTGCTGGCAACCAGAGCACTCGCTAAGATGAAGGATGGAGAAGAGGTGTCTCAGTTGGAGGATGTGATCCTAAGAGCATCCTGGCGAATGCAGGACGCTGCCCCACAGCTCCAAATGACAGTTGGGCAACTGAGGCAATGGATGCTGACAGGGTTCTATAACGGGATTGAAATAAGGCCACCATTACGTGCACCACAAGGCGCAGATAGGATTACTGGGTGCGAACTGATTTTGGCTAGGGAGCGCCTGATCCAAGCTCAGACTAAAAGCAAATAAGCACCTCGTTTCGTCTGCTTATTTGCTTTCAACAGTCCCAGGTTGTCACCCATTATGCCTTTGGTGAAAACCCATATGTTGCCCAAACCTTTTCATCTATCGGCAAGGGGTCTACTGACAGCCGGTTCACATCAAAAAACGCCCCATGAGAATCAAGGCCGCCGTGTCGCAGCAAATTCCAAATGAGCTGCCCTACGATGCGAGCCGCCATTGAGTTGACGCCAAAATCTTGTTTTGCCACCGCTTCAGCAGACGAACAGCTCTTGGAGAGGTCATCCTCCATGCCCTCATACTGGCTCGCAAACAAGTCGTAGGCAGTTGGCAACCCCTCCCCGCCCAATACAACTTGACCAGTTTGGTGGTCATTTCCGGCATCAAGCCAAAGGGTGTTTTTGTGGGCTAGGCCGGAGAAAAATTTACCGAATGCAAACCGAAAGCTGGGCTTATCAACAGCAGTTACATAAATAGTGGGGCCGCGAAGGGCTGGTCGCCCCTCCTCTACTTCGTAGTCCCCCTTTGATACCCAGTCAAACCCGTTGTAGCACCGTTCTGCATCTATGAGAGCCTGGCTCTTTGGAAGGCCAAGATCTGCGGCATGGAATCGTTGACGGCCAAGATTGGCTTCTCGTACTGGCGAGCCGTCATACGCAATCACTGCGAGCCCTGGATGACCAACTCGGGTCAATAGATCATGCAGCATGGATAGCTCCCCCATAACAAAGCTGCCGGTGCCACCACAGCCAATCAGAATGATAGAGATCTCACTGGATAGAAAATCAATGGGAGTAGTCCACTTCATTGTTGTGCTCCTGCGCTATTTATTGCGTCATTATCCCGCTCGTCATCGAGACGCAAGCCCTGATAGCCACTGTTCTATTGTGCCTAGCTTGGTCATTTGATTTGACGTGATGCTAGGGATATGGCCGCTATGATGCCGGTCATTCTCTTGGGCTAACCAGTACGCGGTCGGCGTGGTGCCGTCAGCTATCGCCTTGGAGTTGTTACTGTGAGTCTTGAGGGCGTCATAGACGCAAAGCTCTATTTTGGGCAGGGAGGACAGGTCGAGCTGGCGAGGCATGGTTGCAGAACCAAGACAGAAGCCGCCGCCGTGATAGCAATTGGGCATAGGTACATCGAAAACATCACTCTCCAATGTGGGGCGCATATCGCTATCCAGGGCAACAACAGATAGCTTTGTGGGTGTCTTGTTTGCGCGGAACAATAAGGCTGGCCAACGGATCTTGATTCCGCGCCGCTCCCCTCCCGCTTGTAACCAGAGCATCGCCTCGCGTGAAGGTTGATACCACAGGATCGATTCCTCGTTGCTCAGAAGGACATTAGAGGGGATGAACTGGATTTCCTGACGACTGGATTTTTTGGTGTGACCACTTGATTCGGTCAAGTCGGCCAGTAATTCGGACATCATCTGCATAGATACAGGCTCACCAAATCCAAGCCTGCCACCAGTGATTGGGTGGCGAGTGATCCCTGTTAGGTCACTCATCGCTGAGGAGGTTGCTGAGAACACGAGCGCCATCACAGGGGCACTCTCATTTTGTTGGTGAAAGCGGTCATTTCTGGTCACTTGCATGATGATTCTTCTTCTCTAAGGTGGTTACCGGCGGTGTAGATCGCAGCCATGATTACAATGCAACGTTGCCACGATTCCATTGCCATAACGGTATCATCACACACATGAACGCAAACGCTGGAAGCGTAGACATCCCCCCCCATAGCAAATTCGTGGTGGTTTTCATAGGCATCTTCCAGCAGGTTACGGCGTGATATAGCCAAGGTCTCAAAGGGCAGTTTTAGATCAATGGTTATGTCTGATTCTTCGATATAGTTGAAAACGGCTTTAGCCCTTGAACCTGCCGAAATTTCGCGTTCAATGATTTGCTGGATGCTTTGTAATAGTTGACTCAGGTGGGTATTGTCCTCAATCGAAGGCAACTGCTTAAAGGCTGCAACAATGCCCCCATTTCCAGAGATTTCCCTTTCGGATTGGGTCACTTCTGATGTGATGGCCTGATAGTATGAGAACTCAAGGCAGCGCCACATTGTGGAATAGACGCAATCGCCAAGTTCAAAATTGGCTGTCTCTACTCGAGATAGCACCTCCCTTGCTTGTTCTTGGCTACCGACCAACCCAACTAGCCTTGCGAATAGCTCTGGGGCATGAGTTTCCACATCTGCCGCATTCTCAAGGTCGGCTAACCTAGTCTCCTCAGACTCCAAGTACATCAACATGTCGTTAAGGTCACCTGCTTCTATTTCTTCTGGTAGTTCTAAATCATATGTCTCCTGCATCCAGCCGAACGAATACTCGAGGAAGTGGACGCTTGGGATGAAGCCGACCAGCGGTAGTGACATAAACAGTTGGTTTTGGAATGCGGCTAGATAGTCGTTAGTAACTAGGGATGGGCAAACCTCAAATGATAGATCTGAGAACAGGCGAAACCGGAACTTCTCACTAGACTCTCCAAAGCTGGTGGATTCCAAGTCATTGACGAGGCCAAATGAAAAATCCAGCATGTTCGACATTGATGCGTAGCATTCGTCAAATGTTGATCCTAGTGCCTCCCCTCCCACTCCTACCAGTCTCTCTCTGACCTCTCTGGCGCAAGCTATCCCTGCTTGCACTGCGGTGTTCGTGATGCCCTGGCAAACGGCCTCCGCTAGATTTTCAAAGTGACTGAGCCTGTCATTTTCAGTGGCCGCTGCCATCATCTGAGTTAGATGTTCCTCACCCCAACCATGTTTGTGAGCCAACATTACTGTTGGTCGTAGCAAGTCTCGGATCTCACCTTGCGATTTTATCGTGGTCTTGAGCCTGCCAGAGTCACCTATGCATGGGATCGTTGCACCACGAATAGCCAAGGCTGGTGGAATGTGGTGCGCCGCATGGTGGGTTAACGAGGCCGGAGAACCGAGCCGAATGCGGAATCCCGCTGACTGGTCGCTCGTGAGATCTTGAGGGCAAACTGCATCCATTTGGTTTTATCCTTGGTGAAGGCATCTTCTATCGATTCAGGTTCTTTTCTCTCGCTGGACAAGGCTGCTGGTGTTTCATCAGCAACCTTGTCCAACCATGTGTTGAGTTCTTCGGGTGTCAGCATGTTTAAGTACCTCCTGTGCCGTCAGTATCTCGCGGCTATAGAGGATGCAAGCCAGCCAGAGTGGCATCGCCGGTCAGTACAAATAACAGTGTTATTTTCTGTGAGTAGTGCAGGGCTTATGGTTTTTGTTACAATTATTTAACAAAATAACAGTGTTATTTTGGCCACTTGCCCCCCTCCCCCGCTTCATTGGGACAACCGTTGGTAGGAACAATAAAGTCTGCACACTGACGCAGGGACAATAAAATCTGCACAAATAGTTTGTGTGCTTGCTTGTAAAAAAAAGACCGCATCATGATGCGGTCTTTTTTTTATAGATTTGAGCCCACTTCTAGCCATTGATTTTTACTGGGGGGATCAGAAACTCATATTGCAAAGAGTCCCCCACCAGTTGCCCATCACTGTCAAATATCCTTGTCCAGCGTACTTGTGGGTAAGTAGCGGAGAGGATCTGCTGTGCAACATCCAGAGGAAACCCTGGCACAGGGTCATCAATGATTGCGGAGCCAATTTTGAAGGTTCGGCGGAGTGCAGTTACAGAGGTCATAAGTATTCTCCTTCCTACATGCCAAGAGCATTCAAGACGTTAACATCAAATTCCGTTGCAGCCGGATCCGCCTGTTCATGGGGCGCTAATGGAGTAGGAGACGCCTCTTTAGGCTTGCTCACAGGTTTCGATGATTTTGTTGAAGTAGCAGACCCCTTAGACACTTCCCCCGCTTGTCGCACTGCTGCCTGTAGTTGTGTTGACACACTTTCGTGACCCAGTGTGGTAGATAACTCCCCCGTATATGTTGCAAGAATTTCTGCAAGGCGGGTGTCTACCTCCGAAAGTGGCGCACGAACTACTACTGGTGTAGTGAGTGATGCTCGGTAAGTTTGCCCACTTGGGTTGTAGCCGTTGGAATCGATACGGGGTGCGGGTGCAGAGAGGGATGGCGCTATGATAATGGTCATCATATCGGCGTTGCCAGAAACTTGAAGATTGAACTGGGTGACGCCAAAGCGATCACTTAAACACTCAATAAGGGGTTGGAACATGTGAACTCTCCGATGGTTGTTTCTTAATTCAGTGGATCTAGGTTAACTGTAAATTCAAGGATGCAAGGCCATCATGCCCTGACCTGAGCCAGCACTTGCAATGCAGCACCATCGTGTTCCGAGCGCATTAATACTGCGTGGTTTAGCTGAGAGGTATCGATACTGAGGTTGACCTGAGAACCAGACAGACCGCGTAGCGCATCAACAAGAAATCCAACGTTGAAGATCGCTGATATGCGCTCAAAACCCGATTGCATCTTGCAAGGAACAATCTCAGTCGCCCCTTCATCACTGCCCTCGATGTTCGAACTGATCGTGATTTCACCGGCTTGAGCTTGCACTCTGACGGTTTGTTTTTTGTCGTCAGCTAAAATTTTGGCTCGCTCCAGGCAAGAGATAAAAAACTCTCTATCCACCCCTAATTCAGCCCAACCATCCCCAGACGGATTTGGGATAACCCGTTGCCAGTTAGGGAACTTGCCATCGAGCATTGCAAACTGGAGCCGCCAGCCATGAGTAGGGCAGATTATCGCAATACGGGAATCATCTACGATGACCATCAGTTCGCAACCTGGCTTTGTCATGGAAATGATTTGTTGTACCTGTTGTTTAGGGATCAATAGCTGCCTACCAGCTATCTCTGCGCCGGAAACCCCAGAGATCGGGAACTCCCCTTTGGCCAAGCGTTTGCCGTCAGTGGCAATTACCAATGCCTTTTCATTGGTAAGGTCAAGGCATATGGAATTGAGAGTCGGGCGGCAGTCATTGCTAGGGGCCAAACGATTCAGTCTGGTCAGCGTAGGTAGCAGGTCACTGCTTTGTATTGTGAAGCGAGAAATGTTGTTACAAATATCTGGTTGTGGAAATTCGTCAGAGGACAGGCATACAAGTTGGAACCGGCTGCGGCCTGCCTGCACTATGCCTGAGAGTTTTTGTCCATCAGAGACAAATTTGACTGATGCTGTGGCCTCTGCTGGTAGAGAATGCACAATTGCGTTGAACTTGGCTGCATCAACGCAGATAGCCCCTGTTCCGGTAAATGAATTGATTTTTGTAGCGCGAGTCACAAAGAAGCCACCGTTCGTGGCCTGCAATGAAAGAACACCAGAGTTGGCGATCTGCAATAGCAGATATTTATGGATCGGTGCGATGGTGCCCTTGGCATGTGCGGCTGCAAAGCTAACGGCATCTGTAAATTCAGAGCTGGATTTAAAGGTAAATTCCATCATTGCGGTGTCTCCTTAAGTGGAGACATCAACTTAACCCATGGAGAAATAATGCAAGCGGCCACATGTGCCGCTTGCAGCGCCTCAGCGTGAGGCAAGGTGGGAGCATTCAGTGAAACTAAACTCTCAATGCATCAGGGCTGGATGGACTGGGGAAGGGGATGCAGATGCATACCCGAGGCGAATTACTTCATCGTTCACCCATTTTCCCCCCAGATAGGCGTAAGCCGCGAGGCTACCATCATCGCCTTGACTTAACGTGTCCCAAGTGATGCGTTTGTGGCAGATCATTGCGCAAATACTACTGACAGATGCAGCTAAGTCACTTGTGTTTTCATCAGGTAGCTCTACATCCTGCAACCGGACAATAAGAGGGTCATTGTTACCAGGAACTCGAACTAAAACGTATGGGATGCTTGAATACAAGACTCCGATAACGATCCCACTACGCTCGGAGTAGAAATCTACCGCCTTGGCATGTTGAATGGTCAGCCCCCAAACGAGAGCGGCCAAGAATAGAAACTTATTGGTCAGTGACATGGGCTTCTCCTCTATGACAGAACCCCCGCCTTACCGGCGGGGAAGGGGCATTACAACGTTTGGAGATAAAAGCTCGGGGCATAGCTCGACCAGTCGAAATTAAAGGCTCCAACAGATTTTATGAGGTCGCCCTTGCTTTGACTTTTCAGCTTCTTCAATGCCTTGGCATCATTAGCCGCCTCATAAGCGGCGAAGAAACCTGACTCTTGCAAGATGGAGGTAAGAACTTCTGCGGTGTAGGTCTTAAGCCGCTCAGGAGTCGGGGTCCATGCTGCTATAGCTTTCGCTTTGGCATTAGGGGCATGTGGCAGAGTGGCGATCATCACATCGGACATCGAGGTATAGCCGGACGAGTCGAGCCCACTGGCAATAAATTTCATGGAACTAGCAATTTCAGTACGAAGCATTTCAATATTCATGCTGTTGTTAGCAATTGCATCCGGCAATGCGCGGCCAAATGTTGCTTTACCCGCGACTGATTGAAGGCTTGCCAGCATCACGCAGAGTTGGAATCGCTGTGATGCTTCAGGATCACTACCCCAAGCCTCTACAGCTGCACGGCGTAGCAATTCCTTGTTGTCAGATATGACGGCACTAGACATTGCGGAACTGGCTGTACTCACGGCCTGTTTGGACGGATTTTTGTTTTTACTTGCGGATGATTGAACCTGGGGTATCGCCGTATCTGGTTGAAGTCCTGCCGTCATGTCGGCGGCTTGAGCCAGGGTTACAGCTTCTGCTTCTGCTGCTTGATGCTTGGCCACTGCCTGCTTGAAGCAATCAGGATCGGTGCAACGATCTTCAAGCACTTCACCCGCCGAATCTAACCGGTCATCCAGTAGTGCCACTCGTTTTTTACAGGAAAGACAGCCATCGAACATCTGAACAGCGCCCACATTGTCATGGCCAACATGGTTGACTGTGTTAAGCGACACTTCCGACAAGATGATTACGGTTCCATATCTGGCCGACAATTCTTCACGACGAGAGGCAAGCATGTCTGCGGTTTTTTGCTTAAAGCAAACCAGATTGCGACATCGGGCACCATCTTGGGAGGAGAACTCTTCGAAGAGTGAGGATTGCTCTTGGCTGTTGTGAGCGCAGGAGACGCAATCCCCTACATCAAAACGAGCGGTTGCTAATGGGTGTGAAGCTTTTCCAAGCACCTCTTTGAGGGCTTCGACCGTGATCGCCTTCTCTATAATTGTTGGCAATAAAACCGTTTGGGCTTCGGCGCTGACCCACGCGAGTAGGTCAGCGTGACGCAATGATAACTTGCCCGAGGTGATAGCCTCTTGTACTGCGGGAGTACAGCGGGTGAGGTGCAGTCGCTGTTTAAGTCGGCCTATTGACCAGCCGAGACGGCGGCGAGCCTCTTCATAGTCGCCATTACAGAGCGTCAGCGCCGTCTGAGCTGCCACGGCTTCATCGACCGGCCCCATGTCTTCACGTTGCAAGTTTTCCATAAGACCAATACTGACACCCTCAGCATCAGTACAATTGACGATCAAGGCTGGTATTGGGCAACCGACTTGACTGGCTGCTTCCCAGCGTCCATACCCAGCCATCAGTTCATAGACCCCTGCTTGGTCTGGATGTGCCCGCACAGTTACGGCCTGAATGATCCCACGAAGGCGAACATCAGCTAGAAAATCTTGCCATTTTGTATCGGTTCTGGGGCTACGCCGAACGTTTCCCCATGGAGCTGGAACAATCTGAATGGCGGTTAGCATTGCTAAGGAATCATCTGTGCGCTGGATGCTGGTTTTACCTGTCATGTTCATTATCCTGTCTTGGTTTCATTGAGGTCATGATCCCACGACACCAAATAACGCAAGGGGGGGGGAGGGGAGGCGTCACGCTGTCGCGTACACAGGGAAATCTGCGTCATCAAATGACTGGCGACTAGGGGAGGGAGAGGGCAGGGGGAGCACATTGCCCCCTGCCGAAGTTGGATATAGGCTAGGCCGCGTATCTCACAGGCATTTCCTGCCCTGCTTGGTCATCTGTGAGTGCCCGCTCAAGCTCTCTGAGCATATTCAGCAACTCACAGAGTTCTGTTTCATTGGCAAATGGCTTTGCTGCTTCTGCGCGGTACTCGGCAACCATATTTGTCCAGGTTGTGATCTGAGCGGCTGCTATGCGGGGTAACTGGGGCAAATTATCGACCAATTTGACAAATGCCAACATCACAGCGTTGATAGTGTCACGGTCAACCCGATTCAGTTCATAGATATTGCCTGATGGCCCACGAACCGTGAATTGGTTGCCAAAGTTAAGCGATGGGAAATGCGATTTCTCATAAACCAATGTAGCACCACGATACTGCGCTAAATCGTACTGAACTCCTGTTACAACGCGATTGCTTGCATGAAGAAATTTATAACCCGCGGCAGCGCAAGCGGTAGTTATCTGATTACGTGTCGAGTTTGTGGAATGCGAGCCCATCTTGGTATAGCTCTCACCGTCGACCTGGATCAGGAATTCATCAGAAGTAGCGGAGATAGCAGTCGCATCGGTCCTAATGACCTGCATTTTACTACTCATTGTTGTGCTTCTTTGCTCAATGAGGTTTGCTTGATCTTCAAGTCTGACGCGATTACGGAACCAGTTGTTCCTAGCCGCCTCAAGTTTACGCAGTTTGGCTTTACCACGAACATGCTCGAGAATTCGTGGATCATCCGCAACAATGGCGCTCAATTCTGCATAGTCGATAGCGTCATTTTGTTCGGTGTAGTGTCGAACCGAATTATCAAGCTGTCGGAAAAGACTGATAAAACGCTGCTTAGTATGGAGAAGACCTAACTGCCAAGCATCAAGGCTCCGGCGAGTTATAGGCGCGACCACATCAATAGTGAAATTGGGGTCATTTGCCCAAAGCAAACTTCCCTGGCGCTCTATGCGCCCGGCTCGTTGGGCTAAATCCCCTGGACGATAAGGTAAGTCGAAGTGTATTAAGCTAACAAGGCGACGGTTTATATTTAAACCAGAGCCCGCCAACTCTGTTGAGCCGAGCAAGATTCGGATCTGGCCATCATTCATCATGTCTCTTAATGCCTCTTTACGGGCATCAGTTCGATAGTCATGAATAACGGCAATTTCGTTACGCGCAACACCGCCTTTGACGAGTTTTTCAACAAGCTCATCATAAAGGCTGAATGTATTGGAGGTCATGGCGGTGAGCTCTAGCTCATCCAATCCAGCAATGCGATCTTGTGCCTCTTCATCGCCCTGATTAGCTCGAGCGAATAGGTCTGCCCACTCCTTTGCCACCCCTGCTCTGTGACGAGCTGGCACACTGCGATCCATGAAGACGATTTGGGTTCCACGGATACTTTTTGTTGATTGGTACTTTTGCAAGATGTAGCGGGCCACTGTGTTGATCTTGCTGTCCCTATAGTCGGGAGCATCCGGATAGACTAGGCGAGCATCGAGCGAGAGCATCCGGCCCTGATTGAGTAATTTGAGAGGATTGTTTTGTCTGCTATCTATGTTTGCATATGCACGGACAATCTCAGCAAACCCACGTTCTTGATGAATATTCGGCTCAATCACCAATTCCAATATTTTGCCACCTGTGAGCGGTGGAATAGCGCTGCGGCCGTCAGCCAATTTTGGCAATACATCGGGTAGCTGTTCACTGGTGATCACATCGGCAAAGCTTGAGTAGATCGATTGCAGTTCAGTGAGGTTTGTGAAGGTACTGATGCGCGTTTTAAGTTTGTAGCCCCGCCCTGATGCCGATAGTTCATAGTCAGAGACGGGTTGCGCAAAGACGGCACTAAACGCATCAAAATGGGTTAAGCCTGCTGACTGGGTAAACTCTTCTGCCAGCACTCGCAGATGACGATGAGCCTCAATAACGGAGTTCAATATGGGGGTTCCTGTTGCCTCAACGTATCGCCCACCCGAACGAAGAACTGCACGACTTTTTACATAAAGGTCAAAAGCTCTCTTACTGCCCGATGCCTGACCCATACCCGCAACGTTTTGTAATGACGAGGCGTAGCAAAGGTTCTTCCCAAAATGGCTCTCATCAACGATAAGTGAGGAAATTCGTAGGCTTTCGAAGTCGAGCATATCGTCGGTGTGCTTGTTTATCAGTTCTGCTAAGTCAGCCTCTTTTCGTTGAATACGGCTTTGCATTCTCCGAACGGGTATACGAGCACCCTCTAAGGAAGAAAGGCATTCTCGAAGGTGATCAATTTCCTCTTCAAGCATTTCGACTTGTAGTTCATGGGGCGCCGGGATTAACCCGAAGACGCTTAAAGGAATGATGCACAGATCGAAGTCAGTGATGGCAAGCCGAGCCAAAGCGGTACGACGTGTGGCAGGACTCATCATTTTCTTATCGAGAACAAATACGCTCATACCAGGGAACAGCATCTGTGCCGCTGTGGCGTGTTGTGCCACCAGATGATTTGGAGCAACCATGATAATTCGCTCGTTACTGTTAATGCGTCTCAGTTCTGAGGCGGCACCTATCATGACATATGTTTTACCGGCACCAACTGCATGATCAATTAGCGTTGCCCGCTCATGGATAATTCTGGCTATAGCGTTACGTTGGGTACGGAAAAGCTCGAGGGCTGAACCTGCCAACGGCAATCGTGAGCCGTCATATTTAGGGGCAACAAATCCGTTAAATTTCTCGTTGTAAGCAACCTCAATCTCATTGCGGCGCTCTGCATCATCCAGAACCCAAGCCTCCCAAGCGGCCTTAATTTCTTCAGCTTTGTGCTGGGCTGCCATGGTCTCTTCGTTATTGGGGACCGTCGCACCAGGATTAGTTGGATGCGGATCTCGGACTTCAATTGTGCGATTGTTCAACAGAGCAATTATGAGTTTGCTCATGTCGCGGCGTTGTGTGCCCCATTCGGAGGTAAGTACCAGGTACGGGATAAAATCATGGGCCACATAAAATTCGTCATCGACAAGGGTAACGTTCACATCCAAGCTTGGATTTTTTGCCAAGTGGCGGATGAAAGCTGCTTGGATATGGCGGGGTAACCACCGCGAATTGATCGGAGTGAAAATATCTACAGCTTTGACTGGTGTTGGCAGCGCCTGCATCAGGTGGGCAACATTGGTCTCGAAAAGCGGGTTGATGTTGGCCTCTATCCGCGCAGCTTTGAGCTTGGCGGGGATGAATCCTGACAGATATTTTGCTGCAATCACTGGCTTGCCATTTGAAGGGTCTAAATAGGCCAGCCGCTCATTTGCCAGTAGCTGCAGCAATTCTTGGTTTGTCCCCGCGAAGCGAACAAGGTCCCGGATGTAGGCCAGATCCACATAGCCTTTGAAACTGACAGAGATCAGCACAGCATCAGAAAGAGTTTCAGCAGAAGTCGGGTGCACGGTTGGCGTGATGGCGCGGCGCTTGAAAAAAGAACCCTTTTCCCAATACTCCTTACGTTCTGCAATGCCCTCCTTGGTTGCAACCGCGGGGCTAATCGGAGCGACATAATCAACTTCTAGGGCCCGAAGCCGGTAATACCAAGGGTCCTCACCGAGCACTGATTTATTTTTAGCCGCATGAAATGGGCCAAAATCCGAAATGAATCGGTCATATGTTGCATTCAAATCGGCCCTGAGCGTGCGTAGAGTTGATTCAGGCGCATCTTCTTGTTCGGAGGTTATCAGAGTTGCCAGGATCTTCTTTACGCGCAGCATGGCCGTTACGCGCAAGCTATCCTTGGCCGATTTGAACTCGATCTCCTGATATGTGGGAATTTTTTGGCCATCGACTCCAATGACATCAGCTACGCGACGCAGCAACTCGCCAGCTGTGGACTGGCAGAACTCATAGGGGCCAACATCGGCCAAGCCTGCTGGGGCGACAACAATGCCTTTTCGGGCTACTTGGATATTTGCTTTGCGAAAGAATATCGGAGCCGTTGTCTGTTTATCCAAAATAGAACCGACAACAACAGCCAGGTCATCGTTTGGTGCATCAACAGCACATGAGACATTGAACGTAGTGGGGGCTTTAATTGAGCCCGCCACAAGGTCGGGGCGCTCGGCAAAAAGTCGATTAATACGAAATGTTCCACCATTTTCATCCTCCTGTTCCACTGTATCCAGCCATACCGGACTCTCTTCGGGATTTGAGCATGATTGGAAGATCAGTATGTCGGTAACAACATTCGCACCCTCAGATTTAAAAACGGAGTTGGGCAAGCGGCAGGCCGCAATCAGTTCTCCCCGAGCTGCCAGACTTAAACGAGCGTCATTGTCTTTGGAATCCATGACCCAACTGGACACGACAACAGCCATCAGCCCGCCACGGTGTAATTCGGTCAAACCTCGCAGCAAAAAGTAGTTATGTAAACTTTGCTGCCCGAATGCGCGGTCTTTGGCTGGTACTGAGCTGTAAGGGGGGTTACCTATAACCAGAGAAAAATTTTCGCTGTTAGGAAGCTTTACATGTTCAAATGGTTGATTGATGTAGATTTTTGCATTCGGATTCAGCATGCGGGCAATGTTGCCTGTGAGCCCATCGAGCTCTACTGCGAATCGTTTCATTGTGGCCATTGTGGCGGGTTGACGATTCAGGAAACGACCAGAACCGGCCGCAAAATCAAGCATGCACCCATCGTGTACCCCCAACCTGGATACAGCACGAAACATAGCGTCTATGAGCCAATCGGCAGTGTAATAAGAGGTCAGGACAGAAGCTTCTAAAGCAGAGAATTCAGCAGGGGTTACAAGGGCTTTAAGCTCAACGTGGCGGGGGTGCTCTGGCTCAAAGAGCCCTGCAAGCTGTCCCCAGCCTGCATATTGCGCAAGAATAGCTCTTTCGTGTGGAGACACGGCGAGCGTTCCATCAGCCAAGCCCTGCTTCACGATTTTGATCGCTTCAATGTTGTTGTCTATTTTCTGTGCAATCGTTCGAGCGATTACGGTCTTGGCGTGGCCTGAACTGCTAATTGCTGTTGTCTCAAAGAGGAAATCGAGAAAATTGGTAGCGTTTAAAAATGACATTCTAGTGCCCCATTTCTTGGCGTTTGGTTTACCTCGATCATCCCTTAGTTTTTCACTACGCAAGGGGGGGCAGGTGACACGCAGACAGACAAGGTTTCACAATCAACGGGACGCTTGATGCTTTGACATAGGATAGGGGTAGTCAGCCTTAATCATATCTAGTATGAATAGTGGTGGTTGTATGGATGTGGCCAGCAATGGTAGCCTATTCATATGTGATATGATTAAGGGGGGGGCCATGCGCTTATCTGCAACACAAAAAGATATTTTATTTGTTCTCTATGCGATGAGCCTCAAGAGGTCAGATCTCCCAATCCCGGCTGTTACTCTTCTGAAATTACTTAATAATCCCAGAGCTGCATCGATTCTCCCTAATAACTTTAGAGTGTCATGTCATACGTTGGTAAAACACCAGATGTTAACTATGTACCGCAATGAAAAGTCACTTCAGCTTGCATTTACATTGACCGAAGATGGATACCGAAACGGTGAACGCATCTACACAGAGAGAACATCGGCCATTAATTAAAACTTCCGATGCAATGGCATGTTTCCTCAGCCGGAGAGTTTGTTGGATGGGTCAACGCAAAACACTTTTAAAAAATAGAGCTACAGTCTGCCACTCACAGAACGTAACTGTGAGTGGCAACAATACTTTCAAACACGTTTTTTAATTCTTTTAAATTATTGCTGTTGCCATAATAATCGGTGTCATGTATAACGTGTGTTACACATGACTTCCTCATCATTTAATAATTTACTTCAATGACCCAGCCGAAATGTTGGCGGCATTTAATAAGCATAAAATATGATGAGGGATTCTTTGGGGGTAGTGTAAAAGTATTTTTTAAAAGTAGGAAAGGGGTTTGCTGAATGAACCTCGAGGGTGACATCTGATTGCAACACTAGATTTTTCTGCATCAGGTGGAGGGCCGGTGTAGTGCCCTATGCCCAGGTTGGTATAGGTAGGCAGGGCAGGGCAGGGCAGGGCAGGGCAGGGAGCTTGCTAGATGTAAGTTAGGAACGCAGGGAAAAGGATTATTTCTATGTAATTAAGGGGTGATAGTATGTGGGATTCACTTGTGTTGATAGTCGCGATCGTGAAGATGATATGGGGTAGGGTTGGATTAGCCATTTTAATATTTTTGCTGATGTCATACCTTAAGAAAGAGCATCATCACATGAAGGTGTTTGCTAGTATAGTGCAGGTGTTGTTAATCTTGGGCGTGCTCATATCAGTAGGAATGGCATACTACACTCAACGCGATCTTGCTGAGGGAGTGCAGAACCCTGCGGGTAAAATTCAGGTCTATGATTATGGTCTGTAATAAGAAGGTTGTGGTGGAAACTGAGAACACTATGGCTGTTTGGTATCCATGATATGGTTATATTTTACTAGGTAATCCACAGGTCAAAACTGTGGATTATTTTTTATAGAATAAAATGCAATATTATTGCAACTATGCCTGTGATAAATCTAAACAGCCTGTTGTCTAAAAAATCATCTAGCAAAAACATGTTAACCCCCCAAGATATAAACACTAAAATAAAAAGGTAATGCAAGCGTGTTTCATAAAATCCTCTCATGTTTTAATTGATTTAGAGAACCACATAAATTTATTTTCGCGCTAAGAGCATGGATATCAAAGTGTTTTTTCTATCAATCCTCAAAGTTTAGAACTCATCATGTTTTAATCACTGGTTCGACCCAGCCGGTGGGCAGTATCGGGAGCGGATGTTGGCCGCCGCCTGCCGCGCCGCCGGTGATCTTCTGGAGCCTGCCCGGGCGCCGCCGGTTGCCGTGGTGAGTAACCCTCAGCCGGTGGGCCGCATCGGGAGTCGGTGTTGGCCAGTGCCCGCCGCGCTGCCGGTGATCTGCAGCTGTCCGCCCAGGTCGCCGCCGTGGTGGGTAACCCCAGCCGGTGGGCCAGTATCGGGATCGGATGTTGGCCGCCGCCTGCCGCGCCGCCGGTGATCTGCAGCTGCCTGCCTGGTCGCAGCCGTGGCGGGTGATCCCCTGCCGGTTGGCCAGCATCGGGAGCGGGTGTTGGCCGCCGCGCCGCCGGTCGCCGTGGTGGGTAACCCCAGCCGGTGGGCCAGTATCGGGAGCAGGTGCTGCCCTGTGCCAGCCGCGCCGCCGGTGAGCAGCCCAGGGCTGCCCATTTTTTTGGCGTGTATCGAATTGCGAATTTAATTTGTATTCGATAATCTATTAATGTCCTCGGTGCCCTGATGGGGGACAGGCCTGTAGGCTCGGCACCAACCTCAACTCCCCGGCTTATGCCGCACCCTACCCTGAATTACCTCTATCCCAAGCCCTCAATGGCTGATTCTGCATGTTCGTTCACCGGCAATATTCCGGCGTCAGCGCACATACAGAAACAGCCCCTGGCTGTCTATGGCGCCTCGATCTGCAAGCGCCACTCGCGATCAACACCAACCCGGGCATTCGCCAACACCAAATAGCCCTTGATGGGTACAAATCCAAGTGGAGAAAATTATGTTTGACGTTACAACAAGAGGTGTACTTGTATCATCTGGTAAAATTGTTCCAATAGCGGATCTAGGACTCTATGCAAGCTGTGATCCTGTGATGGGTGCAAATTTTGTGAAAACAACCGGTAAGATAGTTCAACCCAATATTGATTCCATCAACTCGGAGCTTTTTGTGCAGATAGATGGGAATAAGTTAATCAGGGCGTTAAATAATATTTATCCG
This sequence comes from Aeromonas sp. Y311-2, assembly GCF_027706025.1. Taxonomy (NCBI): domain Bacteria; kingdom Pseudomonadati; phylum Pseudomonadota; class Gammaproteobacteria; order Aeromonadales; family Aeromonadaceae; genus Aeromonas; species Aeromonas sp. Y311-2. Next base: position 123,026 of record NZ_JAPDCL010000013.1, read on the forward strand.
GAGTGGCCAATACTTTTGGCACAAGCTCTTGATGAAAAACTTTCAATTAATAGGTAGGGGTATTATGGAAAAAATTGACTATCTCATTAAGTTTCGTCGTGCTAAGACGCTTGATACTTTGGAAATCATGGTCGATCGAGCAATACAAAAAGCTGCCTCTGTATGCGAAAAGGCCAATGTTGTGTTGGCTGGCGAGGCTCGGGAGCTCGAGCTTCTGAGAGCAGGTGAACCCATATGGATGTAGGCATCATAACTACCGTCATATCAGGGAGCTTCGCTGTACTCGCTGTTGTTGTTCCATCCCTTATGGAGCGCCAACGAAGGAGAGCCAAAGCTCGTGAGCAACGACAAATGGCATTGCTAAAAATGGCGCTGAAGGATGTTCAGTTCCTCCATGCGGTTGAAGGCCGGCTACTTGAGATGATCCATGACATGACAGGTCAAAATATGAAAGTCAGGATTCGGCAAGAGGTTACTGTAGATACGGGCCTGGTGTGGTCGGGTAGATTTACTCCTGGCCGTATCCAGCAACGGCTAAGTCAGCTCGATAACAACTGAAAAAACCCGCGTGATGCGGGTTTTTTTTTGCACACAGTGAAGAGGCTGAAAACCCCCCTGTTTTTGGACGTACAATTTATTCCGCCAAGCTGTTGTATAAAGCACCCTAGGTTTTATTAGCGGTGACATCCATGAGAAAAACAGCCTTGGCATTGAGTGTCGTCACTCTGTTAAGCGCCTTGCCGGCACATGCCAACGAGAGCTACCCCACTCGTCCGGAGAGGAAAACACCTCCAATGGCGGAGATGGCTCGAGATACATACGGGGATAAGACGATTGCAGCTCTGAACGAAGAGATTGCGCTCCTGCAGAGCGATCTTGCTGCTCTGAGTGCCGAATATGCCAAGCATAACCAACGGATCTCTGGGCAGATAAATCGCCTGCGCCAGGTCGTTAATGATCGACAACAAGCAATCAACTTCATTCGTCGCGATAGAGAACAGCGATTCTTCATGGTGCACCCGGGATCACTACGCGGGCAACTGGAAGGGCTTCGCTTTGCCTTGGGGCTACAAGCAATTCGTTGGTCGAAAACGGTGCCTGCCCACTGCGATTGGCAGTTCGATGCCGGGTTCGAAATAGACAAAAAAGAGCCAATAAAAGCTCTTGAGGCATTTTTCTCCGGTCTACCGCTACTACCCCAAATTCATGAGCGGGATCGCTCTGCGACGATAACCGCCACGGAGGTTATCAAGTGCGATTAATGCTCATATCTGTATCTGTTACCGCCGCACTGGTGAGTGGCTGCCATTCCATGAATGTTGTTGAAGGGCATAGTGCGCCACAGCTGATCTCAACTCGCAATAGCATTGAGGGTGTCATCCAGCAGAAAGTAGACAAAGCTGTCAATGCTACATCCATAAATAAAGGGGCTCCGCTGCCAAGTTCTCCTGTTGCATGGAATGAAAAGGGCATCACTCCAAGCGCCTTTGTACCTACCACAAAATCACATCCAGTACAGGCCACGCCAGAGCAAACAGTCCTAATTGTCCGGGCTGGGGAAACGTGGGAACGAGCTTTATCTCGATGGTTCCGTGAGAGCGGTTATAAATCAGTGATGGTGTACTTCCCCAGTGGCGAACCGGCTGGTTTTTCCGAGTCTCCGAAAGAGAAGAAATTTTCATCGTTTGACTTTAATGGCGCCATGGAAGCGGCCAGAACAGCTTTTATCAATGAAACAAAAACACAGTATGTCATCAGTTATGACACGCTGAATAAAAGTGCAGTCATTCACTCACCAGGAGTTTCAGTTCAGACATTCCAGGTAACTGCAGGCAGCTTGAAAGCCAATATAAGTAGATTGGTAGCCGCATATGGTTGGAACACTACGGAAAAAGACTGGAAAACAAAAGATTTCTACGTGTCCTCTGGCTGGCCGATTGTTACTGAACTGGGGGATGTTGTCGCTGCGATGAACGAATTGGTTGAGTCATTCCCGGTCCAGCCACAGCTCTTAAAAGCAACCCAGACTGTCTACTTTGTGAAGAGGCCTTGATGATGATATCGCGTAGTGCTGTAGCTATTTCCGTAATATTTGCTCTCACCGGCTGCGGTGCGACTGATTACTTAGAGCAGAAAAAGGCTGCGAATGAAACGTTGGAACAAATCCAGAAGCAAGGTGGTACGCCGCAGTCATCAAAAAGCATCTTCATCGAAAAACCGCCCTTGGACTTGAATCCTACGCTCGGTGAAAGCGCTCCATGGTGGGTCAGTAAGCCGGCATCAGTTCAAGGGCAAAATATCCCCCTAAGCTTCGCTGTAAGGAATTTGCTTCAGTCTGCAAATCAGAAGGTGACTGTCGATTATGGTCCTGATGTAAGCCAGGGAAAGTCTATTTCGATTGACTATCAAGGTGATATAAATGGTGCGCTTAATGAGATAGCCGCTAAGGCGGATGTCTCGGTGACTGTAAATGGGAGCAAAATTAAATTTGAGAGATATGTTACGAAAGTTTTTGAGCTCAACTCAATGCTTGGAAAAAGCTCATTCCTCTTTGGTCGGAAAGCTAATTCCAACAACAGTAGTGGTGAAGGGCTGGCCACAAAAACTGTAGCAAGTTCACTTGGGAATGCGGATACCTATTCAACGACTGAAGGTGTGGATGTTAATCCATTTGATGACTTCCTTGCAGCAATAGAATCCATCCTCAAGAAAGATGGCGTCAGCAAAGATGATAAGAATCCATTAGAAGGAAATGTGATCATTACGCCATCTACTGCTGCGATATTAGTGCGTACCACTCCGCACAGAATGAATCTGGTAGAGAGTTATATATCATCGAGAAAGCAATCTATTGCTAGGCAAGTCATGATAGAGGTCAAGGTCTTGCAGTTTACGGGGTCAAAAGGATCTGAATTTGGCATTGATTGGAATGTAGTCCGAGCCGTGTCCGATGGAAAGCTTAATTTCACAGGTGCAGCATTACCAACTATAGGATCAACTGGTAATTATGGATTTTCGTTCACCTCTACTCACCCTAAATGGGATGGCACAACAATCCTAATGAAAGCATTGCAAATGCAAGGTCATGTTGGTGTTGAGTATGAGCCAAGAACAGTGGCACGAAATAACCGTGTCGCGTCGATAGATAATTCAGAAAAAATAACATATATAGCAAGGGTTACTGTAACACCAAACCAAAACGCAGATGCGAGCGTAGAGGTTGAAGATGCTGTTGTCAGTGATGGTCTTACCATGTCTGTAATGCCAAACATATCTGATGATATTGTGAATCTTCAAATTTCCGGAGTGCTTTCTAAGGTTGTTGACTGGCAGGATACAGACGTAAGCGGCGTTAAAATTCGCGCACCTCAAGTTCAAGAAATTAAATTCGATCAGGATGTAGGGCTAAAATATGGGGAGACACTCGTATTGAATGGCTATAAACAAAAATCGAATAAATCAGATGAGAGTAGCGTTTTGAAGGTTCCATTCTTGGGTGGTAACGCTGGAATGAGTAGCTCGACAGAGACGATCGTTCTTATTACACCAAAGCGGATCTAATGATGGATATTATTAGAACAACATTGCCTCATGGTGGCAAACAGAAGGAAACGCTCAAGAAGTGGCGGACTGAATACGCTCGTAAGTACGAACTCGTGTTCGAGAGCGGTGACTTTGTTACGCGTGTTGCAAGTGACGAGGCAGAGGTCGCTTGGGGTGAGTGTATAGCCAATGCTCTAGCTAATTCTATCGCAGAACTACCAAAGTCGTGGGCGTGCATCATCGAGTCTGATGGCACATATCGCTGTGTACTGTGGGATGATGAACACGTTCGACGTGATGAGTTAGTGGATAAGACAGAGTTGCCAGAGTGGCTGATCCTTTACAATAAGGGCTCCAGTTTATTTTCAACGACTCAGCTGCCTGTTGAGGTCTCAAATCTAATTGTCATAGAGACTTTAGATCTTAATACTGATGAGTTTGAACTAAAAGAGTACAGAGGGTCCCCATTAGTTCGGATCGCTAAGCCAGTAATTATTGGTTCTGTAGGTATCGCTATTGTTGCATGGGTGTTTTGGCCTAAACCTCCCCCTCCTCCTCCGCCTGAAGTTCGGGACCCGTGGTATTCGTATCGTGGTGCTTGGCAGGATGCGCAACTTGCCGGTGATGCAATCAGCGAGCTTGGTATTTTGTGTGCAAAATTCAGCACAACACCAATCCCAACAGATATACCAATGGGAACTATTTCTCCTGGGAGTATAAGTGTCATTCTTCCTGATTTGGGTATCGACCGAACTGTGATAAGTCATTGGGCTGATGACAATAAACTGTCTCTGTCATTTGATGGTTCATTGCCATTTTTAGGCGTAAGCCTACCGGTAAGCTCTTATTGGAGTGAACATCAAATGAACTTCAAAAAATTAGATGATTCTGTGGCTGACTTCTTCTCCCGGCTTTCTCACATAGCAAATGTGAAAGCTAGTTTTGAACCGGTGCAACCTAATGGCGTATGGATTACACGAAATGCTAGCTTGAGTATTCAAACCAATCCGTGGCTGATGAATGAAATAGGAAAGAACCTGAGCGGCTTACCAATGAAGATCGAGTCGGCAAATTTTAGTTATGGTAAAGGAGGGGATTGCTCCCTCAGCAATGCAGTAATTCAGTTTGGAGGGAGTGCACAATGAATGACGAGAAAAAGAAACCGGAAACAAAAAAAATATTGACCTTGGTAGGCATTTTGGTTGTTTCCAGTTTAGGGGCCGCTTACCTATATCATGCTAATGAGCAAAAAAAGGCGGATAGAGCCGCACGCCTACAAGAATTAATGGCATCGCAGCCAAATGGGCCTGGGTCATCAGAGTCACTGAAGACAACCCCAGGGCAAGAGGCTACAACCCCGCAACCGCCTGCAGCAGTCGAGATCCCTGTTGTGTCTGACAGCATAAAAACACTCTTGGATTTGGGGGAACGAAGGGCGAAAGCTGAAGCTACATCGGCGACAAACAAAGCTGAGGCTGAAGCGACTGCCAGCAGTAGCACCAACAAAAAGACAACAGCTGCAGATAAGGGCATACCGAAAGATGCGTTCTTAATGCCGGATGAGATGCCAATGGGCATGGTGGCAGCAACAAATCAATCTGTACCAGCCGGTACCGGCATCACATTCAATGAAGCAAACGTATCGTCTCCCCGTAGGCCTAACATCGAGCAACTGACCCTTCGCTATGCTGCTCGGGTTGATGGCAAATTAACCGCATATGTTTCTGTCGGGGAAGCTGGGCGAATGATACCAGTCAGCGTAGGTAAAGTTGTAGATGGCGTTAAGATCACATCGATAAATGACAAGCAGTTGTGTGCTGAACAAGGTAAATCCACAAGATGCATCACAATGTCATATTGAGGCTACAACAATGAATATACAGGCAAAAACACGTACCCCTCTGATAAATAATGACACAATCTTGGCGTTGTGCCTGGAAGATCAGAGCTGTTTTGTTGATGAAAATAATGTTGTATATACCTGCAACCCTGATAGTGAAAACTTTCAGAGAATAGTCAGCAAAATGAAAATCCTTTTGCAAGGTCGCGAGCCTGAAATAAGACTTTCAAATCGCGAGGAGGTTCTTAGCGCACTTCAAGCCGGCTCGACACAGGCTAGTGAGCCAGGGTATAACCATAAGAAGGCTGCTACCGCTATATCTACTCAGGTTGAAGAACGCCTGATGGGACTGCTCGCCAAGTGCATTAGGATGCGTGGTTCTGATATTCACATTTTGGTAAAGGGTGGTAAGTCAAAAATACAAGTTAGGGTCGATGGACGATTGGTCGAGTTGTCAGCCTTACAGTCAAAGGAGTATGGTGCGGAATTAACTGCGTACATATTTCAAGCGCTCGGAAATTCAGAGGAAAATTATTCTCCCTTAGTTCCAAATGCAGGTAGTTTTTCCAAGCTTATCAATGTTGGGAGTAAATTACGCATGTGGGATTGGAGGAGTTCATTGATCCCCGTCAGCGGCATCAGTGCCGATGATACTGACTGCACAAAGACTGTGTTGCGACTCCTTACATCGATTGATGATAAAATTCCCAGCTTCGCAGATATGGGAATGGATGAAGAACACATTGAAATACTTGAAAGGGCTATTCGTCAACCGCAAGGGGCAGTAGTTCTCTCAGGCCCAACCGGTTCAGGGAAAACAACAAATGCTATGTCTGCTCTATCCATCGTTGACCATGAGCGAAATATCAATACATTAGAAGATCCACCCGAGTGGTCACTTAATGGGGTGGCACAAACTAGAATTGATTATGGTAAAACAAAAAATGGTATTACTCGTGATTTCACATATTACGCAAAAACCATGCTCAGGCAAGATCCTGATGTGATCTATTTTGGAGAGGTCCGAGATCAAAAAAGCGCCGCCGAGTTTACCCATTTGTCAGAGTCTGGCCACCTGCTTATCGGGACGACACATACTTCAAGTGCTACAGGTATTGCAACAAAACTGGTTGAACATTTACGTGTTCCGGGAGTCATTGCCAGTAGTCCAGATGTTTTTTCAGTGTTCGCGCACCAGCGCTTGATTCGCAAGCTTTGCCCTCATTGTTCAATTCCATATGAAAAGGCCTCTAAGGATCAGAAAGCCTTACTTGATCGGGTCTTGGAACATAAAACAGAAAATGCTCGCGTCAAGAACCCTGAAGGGTGTAACGAATGCACGATGGGCGAGAAGGGTCGAACCATCGTTATGGAGGTCATTGAATTAACCGATGAGGATAGAGCATTTGTTGCGACAGGAAATGCCTTGGCATGGAAAAAGCACCTTCTGGAGAATGGATGGCGGAGCATACAGTATTATGCTCTTAAGAAGGTTAGCGCAGGGATCTGTGATATTAACTCAGCTGCAGAACAGGTGAAGGGGTTAATATGAACATGACCCAGATAAAGAAGCATTTTCTTAGGATGAGTTTCTTTAAATCAGCTCAAATTGAGTTCCTGGATGATTACAAGGAGCTTATAAACTCTGGACTTGACGATATGCAAATTTGTCAAAACATTATTGATTTTGGCAATTCAACAACAAAATGTTTAGCCGGGGAGATGTTGATGGCTATCCGGAATGGTCAGCCGATCACATCTGGGATGTCCGGATGGTTTTCACCCATAGTTCTATCTACGCTGGCCGCCGGAACTAAAGCTGGTGATATTGCTATGGGGTTAGATATTGGCATTAGTACCGTGAAGGACGCATCAGGCCTCACAGTGGAAATTTTAAATGCGATTAAGTATCCATCGCTAATGTTGACTGCGCTTGTTGTTGTCTCTGGGGGGCCTGCCTATGATTATTTGTTAGACCAACAGAATATAGTTCCGCTTAATAAGTGGGGGTCAATATCTGAGATGGCATGGAGCCTCTGTAGTTTTTGTCATAATTGGCAGTTTGCCATCCTATCATTCATTGTGATTCTAATTTCCGTTATGGCATGGGTTTTACCAAATGTAAAAAATAGAGACAGTGTTGATGATTATTTTGTTTTTAAACAGTATAGGGACTTGAACTCTATTGCCGTACTTGCAAGCGTTGCCAGCCTCATGCGTGCTGGCCTCGGACTAAATGAATGCATAGGTGTTATCTCTCATGGTTCCAGTAAGTGGTTAGGGGATAAATTAAAAAAAATTAAGCTAAAAATTGCATCAGGAAAGAAAAACTATGGTGATGTATTTGATGTAGGGTTATTGGGCCGTCAAGAAATACAGCGGATAAAAATCCTTAGCAATAGTGAAGATGTTGCTGGCGTTTTAATGAAGTGCTCGGAAAGACAGAGGAGGAAACTAAAAAAACAAATTACAACTTTAGGTAAATTGGCAAATGCGCTTACTATGATGGCCGCGGGTGCTGGCATGGCAATTTTGGCAGGTGGTAGCTATTTAATTATAGCTCAATCTGGCAGAGTCGTTTCTTGATACATACTTTTATTAGGGAAAAACAAATGAATAACACTACCAACAACCAAAATAACCCCCGCCTAAAAAAACAAGGGGGATTTACCTTGATAGAATTGTCCATTGCGATCGCTATTATCGGGGTGTTAGTCGCAGTTATAATGCAAGCGCGAGAAGGTGTGACATACCAAAGAAAACAGGATTTTTTAATTAAGCAAACCCAGACGATTACCGCTGCAACAGACCGTTGGCAGAAGGGGCGGCCAAACAAAACTGGTGTGAGTATGTCTGTGCTATGTGCAGTGGGCTCCAAATTACTTGATGATACTATGTGTGGAGCAACCAAAGATGGTAAAAAGTCAAATGCATTTGGTGGAGACATCACAGTTGCAGCAAATACAACCAACCCCAGCTTGGTTGATATTAGCTTTACTGCGCTCCCATCGGATTACATAACAGACCTGGCTGATACTTTGGCACCAATGACAAACGGACGCTGCCAAACTGCTACTGGTTGCGCCTCGTTAGTGGTAACCGGTACTGGCATTAAAGCCACTATGTGATGATTTGAAGTGTGGGTGGATTTTCACCCACACTTCAGTCAGCTACTTTGGTATGAAGAGATTAATAGATGAATAGAAATAGCGGATATACGTTAATTGAGTTATTGATTGCCACTTCGGTGGCATTAACTCTTTTATTGGGCGTTGCCGCAGTTCAGAAGAATGCCAAAATTTTGAAGGAGGCCAGTAAGGCATCTAGTATCGCGTTTGACGTAAGCAATGGAATTCACCGGACACTAAGGTTGAAAAAAACAGATGGGTGCCTAACCGGTGTTAGTATCTCACATAGTGATTTAGTCACTGCTGGGGTTCCACAATCTTCTGTATACCCGACACCATGGATTACTAATTTTTCATTTGGGTACAGGGGATCTGAGCCAACGCTTATTATTGTTTCGATAGACACTAGGAATCCCTCATTAGCGAACGAGATATATTCAGATTCAAAGGCCGATAATATTAATGGAGGATTATTGGAGTTTCAGTTCCCCATTAAATCACCTAGGAACTCACCGTTTAGTGAGATGTATCGGAATGGTTCAACATGCTGGGAACATGGCGTAGGGGCTAAATAAAATGCTTAAGCAACGTGGTTACACGCTCATAGAAATATCTATTGTACTTGTGGTAATGGTTTACATTAGCGGGATTGTATTTAAAGAAATCAGGCAAAACAGAGCTGAATCGCGTGCGTCACAGCAAGCAGAGCGCATAGTAGAAACCTTCATGAAGGCATCTGAACGATATCAGGTTCAAGCCAAGTCTAACAACATAGTTTCTCCAACTAATTTTCCATCATCGATACAGGTGTTGGTGAATGAGGGCTATTTCAAAGATTGTTCACCAACGGACTCTAGTGCTGGTAACTGCAGACCTATTACAGAAACTCTTTGGGGAGATACTATTTCTGCCAGGGCTTATGGCGTGAATGGGAATCTGACAATCCCAAGGTTTGAATTAACGGTTCCTTTGGCTAAAGCCCCCCCATCACAGCGTGACACTATCGCGGCTGAGTTACTGGCTAAAGTTCCCTTTGCCACAGTCTCAGGCACTAATATTGTGGCCGAAATAGGCCGCCCTGGTACTGAGATTGCTCATGATGAATTCTACATGCTGGATGGCAGTCGGCCGCTCAAGGGAAATATGAATGCAGCTGGTTTTGCTATTGAAAACGTAAAGGATATATCAATGAATGGATTAGCAAACAGGACTGTTCTATCAGGGTTGGCATTTAATAATGTTCAACAAAATAATCAGCCAGTCAGCTTAGTTACCTGCCCCCCAGGGCGAGGTAATTTAAAAGTTACGGTGATTCCATTATCATACAGTAAAGATGGACGACCATTTACCAAGGCTGGTGCAGTAGAGGGGCGATTTGAAGGCGGGAGAGCATATGTTCGCATATGGGAGACCGTTTCAGATACAAATCAAGGTTGGTTTATTCCCCAGCCAGCTGCGGCAAGTGTTGCTGTTCTTCAGCAGTGTAGTAAGTGACATGAGCTACACACGACATGGTTAGAATATGCCCGTTTAAAATTCAAGTTATTAATGATGACGTGCCAGACAAAGTGTCAAACGAACCCAAAAAAGGAGCTTTACATGACTCTAAATATCGATAAGTGCCATTCTCGATACCTTGCGGCTGTTGTTACAACAGTTCTTCTTTTTTGTTGCAGTCAGACTGCTTGGGCAGGAGTAGACGATGTGTGGGCCGCTTCGCCCCCGACGTATGACAGCAGCTGGGCACAGCAATATGCTATTCAGGTCGGCCCTGGCAATAGCGG